>CASBQM010000783.1 GCA_949127645.1 Synechococcales cyanobacterium PMM_0036 | reverse complement strand
GTTGCGCTTGCCGCCGCGGTCGGCGCGATGCGTTGCGCCCAGGAAGGCGCCCCGGCGCGGCATGATGTGGTCGGAAAGCTCGCGCCAGTGCGCGAACCAAGTGGTGCGCTCGCGGTCGAGCGCGTTTAGCCGCCGCTCGCAATGGCGGCGGAGTTCTGAAGACTGCATGTCGTGTCCTTTGGTCGAATCTCCTCCCCCGTCTCGGGGGAGGTGGCCCGTCTTACGGGCCGGAGGGGGTCAAGAGGCGACGACCCGGGTCACTACTTTGCCGCTGGCCGTTTCAGACACACTTCTTCGCCAGCCAAAGACGGCTGACACTTCCAGTCAGAGGCAACTACCAGATTGTTCCAGCGCAATCGCTGGTTAAGAACATAGAAAACCGCAAGGAGCGCAATCACGATCGCAAAGACTGCAATTTCTTTCCATGTCCACAAGCTCTAATTCATGGCCAATTGTTCCACGGTCAGCCGGCAGCGAACTCATGCGGGCTAGCCATCGCTCAAGTTCAATATTCAATTTTCATTGCTGCGTCGATGGTGAACCGCTGTATCCAAGGTCTCGCTCGAACATGGTTCATTAGGTCCCAATACATTGCTTGCGCCACCGGCTCGGTACAGTTCTCCGGAATGCGAAAGCGGTAGAAATAGTCAGGCGTTCCCTCCGGTCGATGCCACGAACGCATATATTCGGGCCGCAGATACTCGAAAATCGCCCATCGAATATTATTCAGAAACTCAGCAATCACTTGGGCATGGCGAATAAAGATGTCCTCAAAAAACCAATCGAAGAAATTCGCCAAGGCCAGATATCCGTCATGCTCGCTAACCGGCTGCCCGCTAGCATCTAGCAATGCACGAAAATGTTTCACGTTTCCAGCCAAGCGAGCGAGGCTGTGCTTCGCGATGTCACCGCACATCTTGAGATAGCGATAGCGCGAAACGCACAAGTCTGCCACCACGCTGATTGAGCTTAGGTTAACGTTTCTCGAAACAAATTCTGTCTCCAGCCAAGCAGCAAAACTCTCTACAGCTGCACTTAATTCTCCCACGTCTTCGCCCATCTGTGGGGATGCGCACACTTGGCGCAGGTGGAACAAGAAAGTGAGATCGGACAGTCGAGCCCCTGCGGGCGGCGTTAAGAGTCCAAGAGGAGCGGGCTCACCCTTGTACGCTCGAACGATAGACAGAAAATCACCAAGAAGGATGATGAATAACCGCCGATCTTGACGAGTGTTAAACATCATCACGACTTGATCGGTGCGATCATGCTTCGTGAATATGGCCCAATTGACCATTTCGTTAATCATCTCATAAGCCGAATTGAGAATGATCGCCTCGCGCTCAAGCGTATTCAGGCAAAACCTCCCAAGTCCCATATCTCCATACGGTGCTGCTAAATGCCTGACATGTAAGAAGATTTGGCATCAATTGTTCACATTTCGTCTAACTATAGTGTCTCCGTAGCCATTCGCCACCACATATAGTATAGTCACAATTGGGGCTCGGGGCCAAAGGGGAGACGACCTGTGACAGATCAGGTATCCAACAAAGTTTCTTGGTCAGAAATTGCCAGCTCAGTGGCGCTTTCCAACGCTCAGATCTCGCGTGGCGCTCAAAAGCATTTCTCTGCAACCCGCTTCGTTTCCAATGCGAGCCAGCCGAAGAGGAGCCTTCTCAAGCGTCTTGTAGAGACGACCTTCGACGCAAGCTTGATCGACGTAGTGCAGAGAATGGCTGATGAAATTCGCGAGAACTCCGATGCGAAAGCCATGGAAGCATGCATCTCGAAGATGAAGGAACTGGCAGATGACGGCTGGTCGCACTGGAACGGCGAGCACCCAAATCTGACGCTCGCTTGGTCTGAGTTAGCAGTTCAGTTAACGCCTCATGCCGTACTTACCAACGGCGAACGAGTATGTGTTTTGTATGCTTACTTTCGGAAGTCGCCACCGTTAAGCAAGGATGCAATCCGAGCGCTTCTCTATTTGCTAAGGCAATCCCTTCAGGCCCATGAACAGCATAATTTTCGCATTGTCGTACTCGATTGCTATAAGGACGAGGCTTTTGAAGGCACCGACTTCGTCTCAACAGAACCTTGGATCGCAAGAAGGACGGTAGACGTACTAACCAGGTATGCTGCCGCTTATCGACTTTACTTGGATAACAACCCTCCTCCGTCGAGCGGCAGCGACCGAGTGGGCCGACCGAAATTTCTGCAACTTGATACAACCGGCTCAAGAAAGAGCAGCGATAGCGGGCAATTGAAACTTCAGTGGGTGTAAGAGGGCAATCGCAAGCACTGTATGTGCCATTGTCATTCACTGACCAGTATACCGCAGCTTCCTTGGTGCCAGATTCAGGGTTTGGATAGCACCACCTGCGGCAGCTTCTCTCGAAGATCGTCCGCTAGCATCCGACACGAATGCGCTATCTCAACAAAGTCGGCAGGAGAGAAGATGATACGTTCATCAAGTTTGTACACCCTCTCCCGGCTAATGCGCTTTAGCGCAACCTCTGTCTCCGCCTCCGTGCGGTAATTGATGTATAGCTCGACTTCCTTGTCGCCTTCACGCACAACAAAGACCAACGTTGGCAGTACCAGCTTTAATTCGCCGTTAGCATTCACGTCTTGATCTCCGACGATCCCGCCGCGATGCTCCAAGCAGTTGCGTACCTTCTGAAGCGACAGCATTTCAGCGGCGAAGATGAGCGGAGTTTCGAGACCTTGATTGACCCGATCGAGCAATACCGGAAAGCTGAAGCCACCCGCGAACTTTCTCGCCTTTAGCAACTGGTCTGCTGAAAGGGTTGAGCCAATCAACTTGAGCACCTCCAGGTAGACGAACGCCCCTTCCAGCATCGCCCGCGTTGCTCGTGCCAAGTCTTGGTATCCCATGCTCAGAAGCCACGCGATGTATGCGGCTCGCCGCTCTTCCGGATCCCGCGTCCCTGCGTCGTACTCATATCGAGCGAAGGTCTCCGGCACATGTGGTGTTGGAGCCAGATCGGCACTCTTCATAGCCGTAAGAGAAAACCCTATGGCCTCTGCGCTGTCGCGCACAGCACGAACGAGTGGCAACACAACGCCGTTGCGGTCGAAGCTGAATGACAGCCGCCTGGGTCTGATCATGAGTACAGACTGAGGAAATGAATCAATCTTCTACGAAACCCAATGTTCCTGCCCCGAGTCGTACTGCGACAGGGCCAATGCCTCAAATTTAGCGGTCCACATGTCAGCTCCAAGAACGCGGATGGGCCTGTAAAGCTCCTCATAGGAGTTGTACTTTTCTGCCACCGGCATCAGCTCCGGATTTCTGAGGCTCATCGTAATTATTCGAGGGGCGAGCGGCTGCATCGCTTTAGGTAGTGTTTGACGAAGCGCGTGTGCGTAAGCGCCCAGGTCGTCTCCAATCATCTTGCCGAACTTGATTGCGTCGTCCGTGTATTCCGAAATATGCCTAAGGGTGTCAGCGAAGCGCGTGTCTGCGCCGCCAGCTGGGAATGGGATGCCAAAGTAGGCAAACGCGTTCATTTCCTTCCCCGACATTTGGATTTCGTTAAAGCTCCTGACCATCGCATTGCGGTCGCTGGCTAACAGCTCAAGCATGGCGATGGTCCGACTGAGTATCGGGACTATCATCGATGGACGCATCGGCGCTAACAGCTCCTTCAATACGATGTCCTGCAATTCCTCGTATGGCGTCATGTTGAAGCGAAACGCATCCAGTGGAGCCTTGTAGACGATAACTGGCGTGCCCGGAGGTGTCGGCTTGGCCAGGGCTTGAATGAACAACTGCCGCCTGACTGCAAAGTCATCCACCGAAGGCTTAACAATCTGTTCCTTCATGCTGGCGAAAAAATCAGTGATCCCGTGGGCGATTGTCATAGCCGCATGAGCGGCACGTACCTCTTTCATTCGCTCATCGTTGCGCTTATTCCGGGCGGCAATGAACTGAGCTGTCCAAGCGCCCAGACCTGCACCAGCCAGAGAGGCGACAAGAGGAATAAAGATCGCCCACTCGGGGTTAGGTTCGGCCATTCTGACAAGCTCACCCTTTGGCATCTGGGTTGCAAGGACCAAAGGAAAAGCCTCCTGATAGGCGAATAGAAGGAGACAATCTTTCAGCTCATGACCCCCTCCGCCCCTGCGGGGCACCTCCCCTGAGACGGGGGAGGAGTCACTCATCGAACTCATCCTTCGCATCCCAATAGTCGTCATCGAAATCTCCATAGAGGTCGTACTCCGTCACGCAATAGGCCTGCGGCGCCGGCAGGTCCCACGCGAAGGCACCGACCGGCATCGCAAAGGTGAGCGCCAGCGCGTCGGCGATGTCGGGGCTGGCGAGGCCGCGCTTCTTCATGTCGTCCTTCTTCTCGAGCTGGATCTCGCCCTTTCCGTTGTAGCCGTAGTCGAGGCCGGTGAGGTCGGCGCGCAGCTCCGGGTCGGGGGCGAGGCAGCCCTGCTCCAGCCACGCCTTCACGTCGCCCCAGATCTCGGCGCGCTTGTTGGCGTAGCGTGGCTT
>CASBQM010000782.1 GCA_949127645.1 Synechococcales cyanobacterium PMM_0036 | reverse complement strand
GCTTTTGACTGAGCTATTGCCCTTGCTCCAAATCATTCATCAGCATCAGGTGATTCACCAAGACATCAAGCCCGAAAATATTATTCAAACCCCAGAACATCTAACCCTAGTGGATTTTGGCATAGCGATCGAGGTTGCCCACGTCAAAACCCACCTCAAAACCCTAATTGGCAGTCCCGAATATGCTGCCCCTGAGCAGACCCAAGGCAAAGCCATCTATGCCAGCGATTTATACAGCCTGGGCGTGACCTGCATCCATCTGCTTACAGAGGTTTCGCCCTTTGACCTATATGACAACCTCAACGATCGCTGGATTTGGCGCTCCTGCCTGACCCAACCCGTGAGCGATCCTCTGGCGAAAGTGCTAGATCAGCTCATTCAGAACGCCGTGAATCTGAGGTTTAAGACCGCAGACCAGGCAATTCAGGAATCGGGAATCAGGCAGACTGTCCGGCAGACTGTCCGGCAGACTGTCCGTAAACCTAAACAAATCTTAAAATCTCAAGCCCCACTCTCTGTCCTACTGGCTCCGAGTGCCGTAAACGCGATCGCCCTTCACCCCGCTAAGCCCATTCTTGCCAGTGCAGACGATAAAACCCTTTGTCTCTGGGATATGACCACTCAACAGAGGTTAGTCATGCTTCTAGACAAAAGAGTGCGATCGCTAACTTTTACATCTTGTGGCACAACGCTAATTAGCGCTGGAGATGATAAAACGATTCGTCTCTGGGATTGGCGAGCGGGTGAAGTCATCACGACATTCACAGGACATACAGGCTCAGTGCGATCGCTTGCTCTCAGCCCCGATGGGCAAACTCTCGCTAGTGCAAGCTGGGATAAAACCATTCGCCTGTGGGATTGGCGATCGGGTGAACTGACGCAGGTTTTGAAACACGGACTTCAGGTGACGGCAGTCGCTTTCAGCCCAGACGGGCAATGGCTTGCCAGTACAAGCTGCGATCGCACAGCGCGGCTGTGGAAATTGGCTAAGCCCTTAAACCTGCCCACCATTCTTGCTGGTCATGCCTGGGCAGTGCTGACCACTGCCTTTAGCCTAGACAGCAAAATGGTGGCGACAGGCAGCGAAGACAACACGGTAAAGCTGTGGGAAGTCCAGACCGGACATTTGCTGCAAACCCTGACCGGGCATTCTTGGGCGATCGCCGCGCTCAGCTTCAGCCCTGACGGCAAAACGCTGGTCACTGCAAGCTGGGACAAAACAATCAAGCTTTGGGATATTAGCAGCGGCGCATTGCAAACAACGCTGCTGGGACACACAGATTCAGTGAATGCGATCGCAGTTTGTCCATCGGCAACAGGCTATGAGATTTTCAGCGGCGGACGAGACAAGTGGATTTGTCGATGGCAGAGAACCTGAAATCTATCGGGTCGCATGGCTAGCGATCACTGCTTTTAGGTTTAGGCGAAGTAATCCAGCCTTGAACACTGTAGTAGTAGACCGTAAACAGAATTCCTGAAAAAACTTGTCCACCCCAAGGCCCATGCCAAAAATTAAACCAGTCTCTGCCCCAATAAACCACCGCGATCGCCAGCAGGATAATCCGCCCAACATTGAACAGCAGCGCCAGCACAACGCCGATCGCCATCATCCGAGCCACGAGCCAGCGGTTCAGGTGAAAAAATAGCCCCAGGATGAGGCTGCCAGTCGCCAGCGTAAACGCCATATCAAACCCACTACATCCCGAACCAATTAAGACTGATTTAGCAGGATCTAAAGGCACGGCTAAAGAGAGTAAAGCTGCTTGAGCAATGGCAGGATGACCAAAAGCTTGAAAGATCAAACTGCCGACCCAAGCCATAAAGCTTTCCAGCAGATCTGGCGGAGTGACGATATGCCAAATCTGGGATGAGAGGAAGACATAGCTTGGATATTGGCTAGCGGCTATGAGTATCGTAGGCAGCCAGAACCGCTGAAAGAACTCCAATCCCCAGCGACTCCAAGCCATGCTGAGCAGGATGATCAGCCAGATAAAAGCCTGCATCGAAAAGGACGATTGGCAGACTGCAAATGCCCCTGCCCCACCCAAAATTAGCCACTCTCCGGTAATTCGCTCTTCTTCGTAACTTTTCAACGATTGAAGTACGTGGCGATCGCGCCAGAGTTGCGCCACCCCCAAGTATAGAAAGCCAAAGTTCAAAACTGGACTGGATGATCCTTGTAAAAACGCTTCCAGCAAACAGCTTATCCACTTTGCACCATAGAACAGCCCTATCACAACTCCACAGCTCATAATGCGATTGTGGTTTGTGCGGATGCTGAATTGGAGCAGACTCAGGCAGCGCTGATAGTTCTGTTTTCTTAGGAGTTTAGTCATGCCGTTCTGTTTATAGTCTCTGCGATCGCCTCCTCAAAATCTAGATGGGCGAATCCCATATTGTCCCAAACCAATCAAAGCCAAACCTACTACTAAGAGGTTGCCGAAACCAGAAAAGCTTGTCTTAAAGGTTCCAGTTTGGGCATTTTGTTTTGCTGATTCAGCTTGACTAACGACAGTTTGAGAGGCTTGTTGTAGCTTTTCTGGCGTGATCTGAGGAACCAATTTTGGGTTCTCTTTCACTTTCTGAATTTGGGTTTGCATCTGGTCTTGCTGCGCGTTAATTTCAATGACGGCTCGTTCCCTTAATGCAAAACCGTCGCTAATCATCAAGATGCTCGATAGGATGAATGCCACACCCAACCCCAGACAGATGAAGGCTAGCCGCTTGCGCCAAGGCGTAAAGTCGATCACACCATACATTAGGAGCGCGATACCAAAGAGCAGAATAATGCTGCGATCGCCCAGTTGTTGAAGGAAACCCACGCGCCAAGCCAGGTTGCCCAACTGAAGGGGAAAAGTCATGACTAGGATATCTAAAATAAATCCTGTTAAACAGGCGAACCCCACGATCTGACAAAGCGGTTTGGGGTTTGGAGAAGTCAAGCGTTGATTAGACTGAATGGTAGTCATGGGGAAGGGAAGGTTTGTTGGCTAAATGGGTAGAAACACCCTGTTTGTGAGTCGCGATTGAGGAAGATGAGAAGAGCCTAGACTTCTCCTCATCTATTGCTCGTTGATCTCTTAGCTATTAATTTCTTAGCGCACGCCGCTTTACGCCCGTGTCGCCTTTATGCCTGTGCCACTTTACGCTTGCGCCATGCAGCGATACCCATGCCAATCAGACCTGGCAACAGCGCTGGAGTGGGAACGGCAGTCGGGCTGGCATTTGCATTAACAGTTGCCATGTCAAACCGCCAGGAACCGTCAGTAGCGTAGGTGCCGCCAGTCCCTTCATAACCCGTTGTACTGGGAGCAAAAGCAGACACAATGCGGAACGCAAAGTTTGCGTTGTTGTTTACACCCGTAATACTAGAGAGATTAAACATATTGTTGTTAGACCAGGTATTAACGGAACCAACAACCTGTGAACCAAAGTCCACAAAGTTTGCCCCATCTGATGAGTACTGAAACTGTGAGTACTTAGAGGAAGTGGCGCTAAAGTACTGGTCAAAAATGACCTGAACGTTTTGCTGCCCAACTGTGGAAACCTTGAACTCAACACCAGCTGTCTTATTTAGAGCAGTTGCAGCCGGATAGGTAGTTGTGTTGAGAGCAGAATCGTCGCCAAGCGCTGGGTCTGTAGAACTCCCACCATCATCAGCCGTAGCAAACGTACCTGTAGTCCCACCGACACGAGAGACAGTGCCAGTGCCAATATTGGGGATCACGGTGCCTGTTGCTGGATTGGCATCAGGGGGAACGCTGTTGAAGTTCCACTGAGTCAATGTTGCAGCTTGAGCCGAACCTTGCAGCACTGCAATGCCTAAAGCGGCACCAGCAGCAATCACTGCCACTTTGTTAGTTAAACGGAGAGCCATGTAATTAATTCCTTAAGATGGTGAACGGTATGTGTAGCGCTCCCTCATTACCGATCTAAAGGGGTTAGAGCTAACCATAACAGCGATTTAGCCGCTATTACACTCTATGTACCCGGCATTTCTCACCCTAAGTTAAGTCATCTTGACCACTCAATTCTATCGGTATGATTTGCAAGTGCTTATGCTTTGTGTAACACTAACGATGAAGTTTTTGAGAAGAGATCTGGTTTATTTGAAAAGCCGTAAAGCCTATGGCAAGGTGGCTCCGATGGGAGGCATCAAAGACGAGCAATGATGCTATTCGGCAAGCTCTCGCTAATGTCTTGGCAGGACGGGCAAGACTGCTCAACTACGCCCAGGTAGAACCAGAGCAAGAGGAAGCAGAGCCAGGGCGCAGCGCCAGGTGGTGAAGAATGCGATCGCCTAGTTCTTAGCGAAAACAAGCCCAATCGCTATCACTGATTATGAATTCGTAAGGACAGTAAGCCCGATCGCCATCCCAGAACTTGGGGTAGTTACGAAGGGAATTACGATCGTTATTATTAGAGAAGCGATCGGGGTCACAGGAATGGCAATTGCTATTACCAGAGGGGCAATCGTCACAGCTAGCTAAAAATCTTTTCAAGTCGCTTAGGCATTGCTTACTCTACTGACTCAAGTGCTTTCAGAATCAAACTATTCGCATCAATTGCCTTTAGAGAATTTACCCTATTTTTCAGCGCTGCCCTGTCACAGCTTTCCCTTTGTCGTGAGTTTACCTAGATCTCCACAGAAGCGACTTGGGCAATCTAAATTTACTCACAGACAGGAATCAAAGGAAAAGAACCCATGTCTCGCAAAAAACGCACCTCTCGAATTTTAGAAAAAGCTGAGATGCGATCCTCTGGCTTAAGAGCGATCAATCCCCAGCTTGACTTTGGCAAAGCCTGCACTCTTAGCGATCTAGATGACACCGTTGAGCGACTGCGAGCCAAGATTGAGGCTTACAACACGGCTCTAACCGTCATTGATTTCTCTAAAACCGAGATTGCCGAGCTAGAAAAGACCTTGGGCGATCTGGTTGAGAAAATGCTGCTGGGTGTCGCCTTCACGTATGGCAAAGATAGCCACGAGTACGAAATGGCAGGGGGCGTACGTAAAAGCGATCGCATTCGCCGTAGCGCCAATAGCCGTCTCAAGTCCAAGCCAGAAGGTCAAGAGGTTAAGATGCTGGCTGCTTCTGAGCCATAAGATTTTCACTTTTGCAACCGTCACTTTGAGCGATGGATACGACACATGTAGTCGAGGTCTGCGAAAGCAGACCTTTGGCTAGTCCACCTCTAGACCATCACCCTGAAAGGAACCGACGGGTTTTAGCTCAAGAGTCCATCACTAATTCCACAGAATGCCTCTGGGGTTGACCTGAGAATGTCAAGATAGAAGGGTTAGAGCGCTATCCATCAGAACTTGACTATGACAACGATTTGGGAGTTAGATTTCTACTCACGCCCTGTGCTAGACGACAACCAGAAGAAGCTTTGGGAGGTGCTGATCTGCGAGAGTCCATCAGACGTGAAAACGCGATCGGCAGATCTGTTTCGCTACTCCCAGTTTTTTCGCAACACCGAGGTGAACTCTGTCTCCCTGCGATCGGCACTGAAAGCCGCCCTCGAACAGGCTCCTAATCCGCCCGATAAAGTCCGCTTCTTTCGCCGTCAGATGAATAATATGATCACCAAAGCCTGCGAAGATGCAGGCATTCCGGCAGCCTCCAGTCGGCGGACTCTGGCGCTGAACCAGTGGATTGAAGAGCGATCGCAAGCTTACTACCCCACCTTGCCCAACTATCAGGCAGGAAGCAATATTTCTGTCACAATGCCCGCCATGCCCGCCAAGGCTTTGCCAGATGCCCTAATTGGCGAAAAGTGGTCATTTGTCACCCTAGAAGCCAGCGCCTTTGACGAAATGACGGATTGGGAAATTGGCTTTAGCGAATCTTTTCCACCCGCCATGTTTGGAGTCAGCCCCAAAACTCCGATTCCAGGACTAATTATCTACTCTTCTCGATCGCTGCCTCTAGCCGCCTGGATGTCGGGTTTGGAGCTTGCCTGCGTGCGATACAGCAGCGAATCACCGACTCAGTTAGTTCTAGAAACGGGTGCAAACGAAGGCTGGATTTTGGCGAATTTGCCTACCTCGCCGCTGCAAGCCGAAGCTCAAAGTTTTGAAATGACCAAGCAGCAAGCCAACCGAATTCACTTCGTAGCGGTGCAATCCGATCCCAACTCAGAAGCTTTTGCCGGATTTTGGATGATGCAGGAATTGAATCTAGCCTAATGTCCCGCGATCCCTGAAGATAGTTAGAGAACTTGCCCCTATTTCGCCTATGGTTTGCGCCGCTCTTGTAGCTGTGTAGTAGGGTACCTATGACATTTTCTCATGACATTTTCTCAGTCCCATCGATAGATTTCGTATGAGTTTTCATAGCCCGATCGATCCAATGCTGACCTCTACTCTGCCTGATCAGAGATTAGCAGAACAATTGCTAGAACTGGCGCTGCGATCGGGCGCGGAGGCGGCGGAGGTGTTTCAGTCGAGTTCGCTGTCTCGTCCCGTATTTTTTGAAACCAACCGGCTGAAACAGTTGGAAAGCTCTCAAGCTGAGGGCATTGCCCTGCGGCTGTGGCAGGACGGACGACCAGGGCTAGCTGTTGCCTATGGAGCAGTAGAGCCAAAGGCATTAGTCGATCGGGCGATCGCCATCAGCCAGCTCAACGAACCCGAAGCTATAGAACTCACCCCCGCCGCCAAAATCCACTATCCCGACTTGGGCACGGCTGTATCGGTCGATCAGCTTGTGGAGTGGGGGCAAGAGGCGATCGCCCTGGTTCGTCAAGCCTACCCTGAGGTGCTATGTAATGCCGAGTGGGAGTGCGATGCGGAAGCGACAAGGCTAATTAATTCCCTAGGGCTAGATTGCGGTTACACGGATACGACTCTAAGCTGCTACCTGTCGGCAGAGTGGGTGCGCGGCGATGATTTCCTCTGCATTTCCGATGGGCAGACCCGGCGCACTCACCTCGACCCGATTGCCCTAGCGCAAGAAATTATTCGACACCTCAACTGGGCACAAAAAAACGTTGCCCCGCCTAAGGGTCGCGTCCCCATTTTGTTCACCTCTAAGGCGGCAGATATGCTGTGGAGTACCGTTCAGGCGGCGCTTAACGGCAAGCAGGTGATTGAACGAGCTTCACCCTGGAGCGATCGCTTAGGAGAACCTGTCACCTCACCGATCGTCACGCTCTCACAACAGCCGGATTCGGGACCCTTTAGCTGTCCTTTTGACGACGAGGGTACTCCAACTCAGCCCATTACCTTCATCAAAGATGGCGTGCTTCAGTTGTTTTATACCGATCGGACGATCGGCAGAGCTTTAGGGAGCGGCACTACGGGCAACGGTTTTCGTCCCGGCTTAGGTAGCTACCCCACGCCAGGGCTGTTCAATCTCGTGATTCGACCTGGAGTGAAGCCCTTTCCAGAGATGATTTCAACGCTAGGGCGCGGCATCATTATCGACCAGATGCTAGGCGGTGGCGCAGGCATCTCAGGCGATTTCTCGGTAAATGTAGAGCTAGGCTACCGGGTCGAAAAGGGCGAAATTGTGGGGCGCGTCAAAGACACGATGGTGTCTGGCAACGTCTACCAGGCTCTAAAACATCTGACCGAGCTAGGCGACGATGCTGACTGGAATGGCTCTTGCTATACCCCTTCAGCGATCGTCGAAGGGCTATCCACCACAGGGCGAAGCTAGAGAGGACGACAAGAAGAATTACTTTGCCAACTCATCCATTTTTTTCGCTAAAGTCACATCCATTGCAGAGATGCCGTTTGCGTCGTGGGTCGTGAGGTCAACCGTGACGCGGTTGTAGACATTGAACCACTCAGGGTGATGATTCATCGACTCGGCCACCAGCGCCGCGCTCGACATAAAGCCAAAAGCCTCGACAAAAGACTTGAACTGAAACTGGCGGTGCAGCTTCTCGTTTTGCAATGTCCAGCCTGGGAGCTGGCTCAGGGCGACGGTGAGTTCGGAGGCAGATAGCTTCGCTGGGGCAGTCATGGGGGGCACCTGGGAAATTTGGGTAGAAAGCTGAATCGGAGCGCTGAAACTGGGCTGGCTAAGGGTTAGCCCCCAAATCACCAGACTTGAGGCTAGGATAATAGCGATCGCCCCAGGAAAGTTTCGCTTGAATTGGAATAAAAGTTTCTTCAACGACATCATCTCAATCTGTAAACATCTCAATCTGTAAACGCCCGATCGCGCTCTAGTTTCGACTCTACTTTAGCCTTACAAAATAGTGCGTCAAGGGCGATCGTCTGAGCGGCTGGCATTTGCCCATAGGTAAAGACGTAGGGAATCTCTGGCGGTAGCTGCGGCAGAATTGACTCCAGCACGTAAGGGCTGCCATACAAAATCAGCGCTTGGAGTTGCTCAGTTTCAATCAGAAAATATAGCCAGTTTTGGGCGATCGGCGTGAGTCCGGCACTGCCTCGAAAGGGATTGCTGCGGACGAAAAGCTGAACTAGAGTCGGCTGGAACGTATCAACCTCTGCCGAGAGTAACATGGTGGGCGTGTGGCGATCGACAACTTGCAGCCCATATCCTCGCTCTGCTGGCAGGGTAACGACAGGCGATTGGCGAGACAAGAACGGGCTATTGAGCGCATCATCTAACAAAATCAGGTTATGCCGACGTTGGGGCATAACAGACTCGTCTAACCGGGATCGCTCTGGGGAATATACCCGCATTGAGTCTTTGAGAATATTGATAGCCGTGGCG
>CASBQM010000781.1 GCA_949127645.1 Synechococcales cyanobacterium PMM_0036 | reverse complement strand
CTCGTCTGTTGCGGAAAATTTTGCTACGGAGGATCTATTTGCTGAACCTGTTCCACAGCGCGACTTGCCATTGCCTCTACTTGAAGAGCAGCTTGATAACCTGTGGGCGGAACAGAGCGACTCTTCGTTTGAATTAGAAGAAGAGCCACTTTTACCGCCGATCGCCGATACTCGTGAATTCGATACCTATGAGCTTGGCACTTATGAACAGCCTGATCTTTTCGGACAGCCTGATGAAGAGTCTTTGACGTTTGGATCAGAGCGCGATTTCCTGCTGGAGCCAACTGACGATTTATTACCCGATCGCTCTGACGAATTAGACTTTAGCAATCCAAATGCTGTGCTTCTAGACTTGCCTTTAGAGGAATTGCCTTTAGAGGAATTGCCTCCCGAAGACCTGTCTGAAGACCTGCTTGCGCCGATCGCACCAGAAGATTTTTCTTTAGACTTATCAGATAATCCATTAGACGAACAATCCGATTCACTCTTTCAAAACCTTCTAGAAGACTCATCTGAAGAATTCTTTCTGGACGATGATGATCCCTTAGCAGCTCTATCTCCAGACGACTTAGAGGAAGAAAGTAGCGCTGCTTCAGGTTCTTTAGATTTGATGGAAGAGGACACATTTATTGACGAGGAGCTGATCGACAGCGCGATCGCTAGTTTGCCTGCAGAATTTCTCGATGACTCCTTTAGCGATCGATTTGAGAACCCGCCTGAGACTCCTTTGGAAATTGAGCCTTCAGCAGCTTCGGCAGATATTGATTTCTCTGACTTTTCCGACTTTTCAGACAACTTGCCCGACGAGCCGTTAGCAAGCTTGATCCACGAGGACTCATCGAATGATCTCGGCATTGAATTTTTAGATGAAGATCTATTAGACGAAACCGATCTGGGGCTAGACCTGCCATCTCAGCCTGTCGAATTGCCCATAGAGACCTCGTTAGATTCCATTCCAGAAGACTCCGATCTAGATCTGCCCCTAGATTTTCTGGGCGATCGCACCGCAAGTTCGTCGCTTCGTCATCTGCCAGATGATACTTCAGATGACGATCTTGCACTAGATGATGACTTTCTAAATCTGCCCGATGATCGGCTTGATTATTCAAATGATTCTTCTTTAGAGAGCTTATTTCCTGAGCCATCTGCCCCGATCGATCGTCAGTCCTTCTCAGTGGAAGATTTGATGACATCTCAAAATGATGCGCCTGAAGATCTGTTTTCAGAGAACGCGATCGACTTTCTGCAAGAAGATGCTTTGCCTGAAGTCGATGTTTTGCCTGAAGATCAGGTCGAAGAACCCTTAACAGGTTTGCCGGATTGGGATGAAGAGATTGGCTCTATGCAGAGTTTAGAGGATATAGGTTTAGCGGAATATAATATAGCAGGAAGTGACCTCGACTATACCCTAGATAATGATCTAGATGAAGATATTGGAAATCTTTCTCTAGAACTTGATCCAGAAGTCTATACCGATGAAGATACCAGCATCGCAGCAACGTTTGATGAACCCTGGCTAGAGCCGTCAGATAATGAGATGGAGACAACCCACGAGACCGAATTATCATCCATCGAACTACCCGTTGTCAGAACCAATCGGGACGCTTTATCTACCTCATCAGAACTGTCTCAGAAACAGCTAGAAGATCAGCTAGAGGAATTCGATCGCAACTCGGCTTCATCTGAGAGCTATGGCATGGGCAATCAGGATCGAGGCGATCGCGTTACCGAAAGTCACGTTGAAGGAAATGGTCAGGTAGAGAGACGGGCATCTCCTACCGTAATCACGACAGACAGCGGCTCATCCTGGCTACTCACAGCCGCATTGGTGGGCATAAGTGGCTTAGTTGCTGGACTGTTGGGCTATGTGCTGTGGTCAAAAGTGGCTGCTCCGCCTACACCCCAGCCTTCTATAGCTCCGGCACCTGTCCAACCTTCTGCCGTTCCACCTTCTTCTGTGTTGCCCACTCCACCCTCGGCTGTACCTGCCGCGCCACCTGCTGAACCCGCCGCGCCGCCCTCGGCATCTCCAGTGCCTTAAGCAATGAAAAGACTAAGAGGCAGGAGAACGCCGGATTTTTCTGTCTCTCAACTTCTCATGAATTGTGATGACTCATGAATTGTGATGACTCATGAATTGTGATGACTCATGAATTGTGTGAGGCGATCGCAGTATCACGCTGCTATTCCGGCAAAAGGGTTTGTGTCAAGCGTCACACTAGTACTTTGGCTTACACTAGACTTATAAAAGAGTTACTGATTGAGCCAACTCCTCTATGCCCGAAATCGTCGAAATCCCCATTGAATTAACTCAATTCCAGCTTCCTCAAGCGGTTCAAGCACGCTTGCAATTTCTGTTAGATCGCCAAGGTGAAGGAAACGTACTGTCTCAGGCAGAACAACAAGAAGCAGAAGGGCTTGTTGCTCTGGCGGAATTTCTATCCTTACTACATTTACGTTCAACACGGGTAATGAAGCAAGCGTAGATGGCAACAATTCCAGTTTCCCTCCGTCGATCGGTCATTCAAAAATCCAACAACCGCTGTGAGTATTGCAAGATATCTCAGATAGGACAGGTCGCTACTTTTCATATCGATCACATTGTCCCTATCGTGGCAGGTGGCGAAACGATCGCTGATAATCTGGCTCTTGCCTGCGTGTCCTGTTCTCTTCGTAAGGGCGCACGGCAAGAACTTAAGGATTTAGAAACAGGTGAATTTATCTCCATTTTTAATCCCCGCTAACAGGTATGGAAAGAGCCTTTCTCTTGGAACGATGTACAAATTGTTGGGTTGACGGCTACAGGTCGAGCAACAGTGCAAGCACTGTGTTTGAATCGATCAATAATGTTGACCATTTGCTCAGAGGAAAAACTGCTGAATCGTCATCCGCCTTAAACTTGCGTTGGACGTAGTTGCTTCTCTGAGCATTGCTTTAATGGTGATTAGTCTATTGAGTAACCCATGAAGAAGATTTCTGACGGTTCATCATCTCTGTAAACGATAAAGTAGCGGTCTTTTCCTGCTCCCATTTCATCTGCAAAATCATCCCAGGAGTCTGCATCATCTTCATCAAGCAGTTCTTCTCGAACAATAACGCTCTCTACCAGTTCACGATTAGGTCTATCCGTACCAAAAAAACGCATCAGCCATTCAGTTGACAGAGGTGCTGATGCCAAGAAATCTGGAGAATTAGATGCTCTCTGGATATCTAAAATTGAGCTGGTTCCGCTTGCATCACCCGCGTCAATTGCCGCTTCTAGAGAAGTATGTTTTGCCCCTGGCGCAATAGAATTCGCATCAGGTGGAAACTGGAAGCTAGACATAAAAAAGCTTGAGTCGTGCATATTCATTGCTGGATCGTATCGACCTGCCTCAAACTCACGTTGGCGAAGATCTTGCAATGCAGCATTAACATCTTTCTGATACTTAGTGAAATAATATAGCAATCCTAAATGG
>CASBQM010000780.1 GCA_949127645.1 Synechococcales cyanobacterium PMM_0036 | reverse complement strand
GCTTCGGTGTTCGTGTCGATGAAGGTCCTCGGTCGGCGTGGCTGGGGAATGACAAATAACCTCCTTCTGACAACCTCAACAAGGAGAACAACCATGAATATGCGCACACTTATCACTTCGGCCGTTGTTGCCATAGCGGTGGTCGCCCCGGCGTCCGCGGCTACATCTCGCAAGGGCCAATATCAAAATGTTCAGGTCATGCGGTTCGACGTGCAGCGCGGTGTGGATTTCCCGGATGACTATCTTGTGACGATGATGGAAGACATTGTAAAGCAGCTTGCCTCTACAAATCGATTTGTGCAGGTGCTCCGTCAAGGTGAAACACCGGCCGAGGCGAACGCTCCGGTCGTCCAATTGGCCGGCACCATAACTGAGTTCAAGAAGGGTAATCGGGCCGTTCGTTATATGGTCGGCTTTGGTGCGGGTAAGACCAAGGTTAAAGCACATATTAAGTTTCTGGATCCTTTAACTAACGCAACCGTCGCCGAAAAGGACGTAAATGGACTGGTGTGGATCGGCTTCATCGGCGGCGAATCCATGGGGGCCACGCGCGGGCTCGCGAAGGAAGTTGCCAAAGTGGCAAAGACACGGATTTGACACCCTTGTGATCGCGGCGGGCGGGCCTGGGCTCGCCCTACCTTCATCTGTTGTAGGTGTCGATATGAAAACAGCCATAATTGCGTTGTTCTACGCATTCTCATCCGCCGCGGTCGCAACTGCCTTCCACATATACTGTGGGATCGCGTTCGGTTCGCTTCGGGCTAATGCCGCTCCGGCAACCCGTGACTTGCGGGTTGAGCCAATTTCGCGCTGGCCCGAGCGCAATCAACGGTGGGCCCTTGTCATCGGAG
This sequence comes from Synechococcales cyanobacterium PMM_0036, assembly GCA_949127645.1. Taxonomy (GTDB): domain Bacteria; phylum Cyanobacteriota; class Cyanobacteriia; order Elainellales; family Elainellaceae; genus Drouetiella. The sequence continues at coordinate 1,980 of CASBQM010000780.1, read as the reverse complement.
TGGACCAATATAAAGACGCTCAGATCGGTCCACTCCGGGGCGCGGCGAACGATGCGAAGACCCTGGCGGAGGCTCTCATCCAGCACGCAGGCTTCGCCCCCGAACAGGTCATATTACTTGCGACCGATCAGCCGGAAGAACGACAACCAACCCGCGTTAACATTCTCCGGAGGCTTTCCAATTTGTCGCACGTAGTACCGACGAACGGGTTGCTGCTCGTGTTCTTTGCAGGTCACGGAATGGAGAGAAACGGCCAAGCGTTCTTGCTTCCCTCGGATGCACAAATCAACAACGATCTTGCGTTTCTCGAGGAAACCGGGTTAAGCGTCACCAAGCTTCACGAAAAGATAAGGGCAACGCACGTCGAACAAGTGATCGTGCTTCTCGATGCGTGTCGAAATGACCCTGTCGGACGTTCCGGTACACCGAATGTAATGAGCACGGCCTATGTCGATGCATTCAAGTTCGACGTATTGAATCGCGAGGTTAAGGCGTTCGCTACGATGTATGCGGCGCAAGTGGGCCAGAAGGCGTATGAGTACGCCGAAAAGAAGCAAGGCTACTTCACTTGGGCAGTAGTGGAAGGTCTTAAGGGTGCCGCGGCGGATGAAAAAGGCAGGGTGACTCTTGCCAATCTGACACGATATGTGGAAGAGATCGTGCCCAAACTTATCGGCGTCGATCTCGGGTTCGTTTCTCCGCAAAGCCCTTTCACTGAAATCGCTGGTTATCGAGCGACGGATCTCGTTGTGGCGTTTGCAACACGGGGGGGATCTGAGCCTAATCTCCCAATCCCTGTGAGCGAGCCATCACCACCTGAACTTGCGGTAAAAGAGTCGTCTCGACGCCCTTACCTGAATCCGCGGGATCAGTTGCAATATATCTGGGTGCCACCGGGCGACTTTGATATGGGATGCGCACCCAAAGATGCGGATTGCCAGCACAACGAGAAGCCGCAACACCACGTATTTCTCCAAAAGGGTTTTTATATAACAGAAAGTCCGGTGACCGTGAGTGCCTTCAAGCGTTTTGCCGCCGCTACGGGCCGGCCTATGCCTCCCGAGCCCGGTTTCTCAAATGGAAAGCTTTCCATTCCTGCATTCAATCCAGGTTGGTCGTTAGAGGATCATCCGATCGTCAATGTAGGATGGGCCGAAGCTCAGCAATATTGTGAGTGGATCGGCGGCAGGCTCCCGTTCGAGTCGGAATGGGAATATTCCGCAAAGGGTGGCCACAACAACACGCGTTATCCTTGGGGGGACACAATCAGCCGTGAGCACGCTAACTACGGTCGTGTGAGCTGCTGCGGCGGACAGGCCGAGGCGGAAGACCGCTGGGATTACACCTCACCGGTCGCTCGCTTTCCTTCCAACGGGTTCGGCCTTTTTGACATGACCGGCAACGTTTACCAATGGGTTGCCGACTGGTTTCATGCCGATTATTACGGCTCCTCGCCAACGATCGATCCGAAAGGTCCCCCGAAAGGGGAATACCGTATAGCGCGTGGGGGCTCCTGGAGTGACCGGCCAAGCTACCTACGTGTGTCGAATCGCTATGTCGTGCCACAGCGGGCACGAAACCACTACATCGGCTTTCGTTGTGCGATAGATTGAGCGAGCCATGCCTACCGAAGCGCTTCCCCGGCGATTGTGTCGGCGGACTCCACTCCAAATAGGGCTAAGCGTCCCCTGTAGCCTTATTGCCACTCCCCGTTGAGCGAAAACGCGGCCCAGTAGAGTGGGTGCGAAGAACTACGCGAGTGCAGCAGCTCCAATTGAGCAGCCCGCAGTGCCTCGTCCTTGCTATTCCCACCCTGTACTTCCGCGTAGAGACGCTTCATCAATCGGCCGTCCACAGATCATCCACGTTCCACAATGACGCTATGATGGAACGCGCCCCCGCATACTGGAACGCTCGCGTCAGCCCAATCAGACCTTCCCCGCCCGATTCTTTCCCGAGTCCGGTGTCGCAAGCCGATAG
>CASBQM010000779.1 GCA_949127645.1 Synechococcales cyanobacterium PMM_0036 | reverse complement strand
TCGCCCCGTGTTCGGCGCTTTCCGAGCGTCATTTCTCGCGAGGGCCGAAGTTTGCGACACTACGGCCCGCGTATTGCTGGTCCTTTGCTAAGCCGCTGACTATCGCCACTCTCCCTGCAATGTAAAGGCAGCCCAATTGATCGGCGCTGCTCGAGCCCGCGACTGAAGCATCCTGATCTGTGCGGCGCGTAGTGAGGCTGCTGGGGGTAAACCACTGACGACGCCACGGTAGAAGTCTTGCATAAGTTCCGATGTGACGCTGTCATCAACCTTCCAAAGGCTCGCCAGTACCCGCGCAGCCCCCGCACTCAGGAATCCGCGTGTCAGGCCGATGATTCCCTCGCCCTTCATAACAGTTCCCAATGCCGTTTGGCACGCACTGAGTACAACCAACTCAGCAGATAATCGTAGGTCATAGACATCCTCCAACTTGAGAAGCCCTGGCTGAGCAGCGCCGTGTTCGTCAAATAGCGATAAGATAACACCCGACAATTCCGGCCTAGTTGGGTTGAGAACTGCATGGGTTGCAAAATGAATAAAGCGATAATCGTTCAATCCAGCCGCCTTAAGGTTCGTCACGGTGGCCTGCGACCCAGTGAGCCTGAGAAACTGACCGGTCGGAAATAGCCCGGTTATCGACTCCGCCTCCTCGCGAGTGAACGACAGGCGCGGCAAGCGCATTCTTTTAGACGCACTATCCACGAACCCCAAGTCTGCTGCACCCCGAAACACGGCAGCGTCGCGCAAAGATGCAACCCGGGTGAGCTCCCGGCCCGGGGCGCCCGTAACACGCGGATCGCTCAAATCAAAAATCGGATCCGCAATCATGATCAGCGCCTTTTGTGCATCATGCGTCTGAGCACGTCGCTTCCTGAGCGCTGATATTACCGAAAGCGATGGCAACATAACGATCTCGTGGTCTACTATCAAGCGTTCTCCGGGCGCCGCGGGATTGGGGAGTGCCGCGAACGGGATGTAATGAAGAGACCCGTCAGGTACGATAACCAGCCTGTGGCCTTTGATTAGGCTCGACGCGGCAGGTGTAAGAATAACTTCCGCAAGTTTTAGCGCCAGCCCGTCAAAGGCTTCTGATGAATTCCTCGTCCCGCGGGGCACTGTCCCCTCAACCAACGCTCGGTATGCGGCTGAGGCCTCTCTCTCGATCACCTCACGCCGTGGGAGGATATAACTAGTCAGGGTGTTGTTGTTCACGACCCACAAATAGCTGTGGCTTTCTCCGAGAGCATACTCCAGCAGGGTCGTATCCGGTCCGAGTTCCCGCTGGATGGCGGTTAGGTCGAGGTGTCGGGCCGTCGCGCTCCTGAGGTTACCGGTTACGCTCGATGAGGCCCGAATCCTTGAGCGAATCATACGCAATTCACCGAGTAGGTGTCCAGTGTCATTCCATATACCGCTCAGCTGATTAGATGACTGCCCTCCCATCAGGACCTGCAACTCCATTTCGGCCTTATCGCTCAACTGTTTTTGGACTCGCCGTTCCTCAGCGAGGAGTTCAGCGTCACCGCCAACTCTGAAATCAGCATTCGTGTCTGCTAGTACGTCTGATAGGCTTCTGGCCTTTGCCATCTCAGCCGCCCCCAACGCGAGAACATCAAATCCACCTCTAGGGTTGGTGCTATGCATCAGCATCAGCAAATCAACATAAAACTCGTACCCCTCGAGTACCTGGATCATATACGACGCTCGGAGCTCTGGACTTCCTACCGAGGCCCGTTTCGTTTCAACTAATTCCACCGCTCTTTCGATCAGTTCTCTTGCGCGCTGGAGATGTCCTTGCATGCTTTCGGCGCGAGACAGCCCGTAGAGAAGAACCTCGTCGTCCTCGAGGTTCTTAGCGGCGTTACGGAGCTGCTGCTTGGCTCTTGCCAAATACTTCAGCGCAGATGACGAGTCGCCCTTACGCAAGTACACCCACCCAATGTTCATGGTAGCTATGGACCGTAGCACGGAATTGGTTACTTGAGTCTCATCGATAGCCTGCTGATAGAAATGGAGCGCACGGTCATAGTCTTCGCGCCAGAAGTATGCAACACCTAGGTCAATGAGTGTTGCTGGCGTTTTGCTTAAGGCCAACGAATCCATATACGCTTTGATGGATGTGTCATATTGGCCGGCCACCTTATAAGCGAGACCAAGTTGTCTCAGTATTGATGCTTGCACAAGTGTCTGTTGTAGATCGCATGCTATATTCAGGGCCTCCTGTAGCTGTGCGATCGCGTTATCGGAATCACCACTTTTTAAGAGGACTGCAGCGGCTCGATACAGAGCCTCCAGCCGCCCGTTACGATCCCCGGTGATCGCCTGCAACTGTGCAGCGGCTACATAACTGCTGAGAGCTTTATCGTATTCGGCGGCCGAGGTATGCAGTGAACCAACTCTGATCAAGATAGAGGCCTCGGCTGAACGCAGTGAGAGACGACGGCAGACTAATAGGGCACGATCATAGTAGCCAAGGCTCTTCTGTCGGTCACCCAGTACGCTGCTAACATGTGCAAGATCATCAAGAAGTGCCACCGTGCGAGAAAAGAGCAGATGGGTGTCCAACAAATCGAGTGCTTCCTGGAAGCATCGTGCCGCGTCCGCTCGCTTGTCGCTTATCCATAATAGATGGGCTTTAATTCTAAGTAGAGCCACCAACTCACGGATGCGTCCCAGAGTAGTAAACAGAGCGATTGAGGTGGTCAAGTCCTTAAACAGGTTGAGACGATCTCCGAGAGCATATTGTGCAAGGGCGATGTCCCCGGTAAGCCTAGCGCGCCGTGTTACGACACTTCGAGAAGTAGCGCCGAGAGCCAAGTAGATGCGATCTGCTTTCCGAAACGCATCTAGCCCTCCTTGTGGGTTGCTCGAGCGTTGGTACAGCGCACCTAGTAAGGTTAAGGTCGTCGCCTCAGCACGTCCTTCTCCTAAGCGATGCCAAGTGGCACAAGTTTCCTCAAGGCTTTCGCCGACTCGTGAATAAGTACTTGTATCGCTTTGACGTAATAAGCGCTGCGCCGCCTGTTGGGCTGCCTGGGATGAGACGCGGAGTCCATCAGCATCGGTACTGGTTCTAAGCTCATCAAGGACGATGACTAAATCACCACCCTCGGACGAGGGTTCAAGGGAGGTAAGTACAATGCGATAATCTCCGGTTGTGGCAGATATGCCACGTAAAGTAAAGGTCTCAAGGAGTCCCGATCTCGATATCAATTTGCCTGAGGGGTCGAACATCAATACCGTTATGTCGATCCGTTCCGGCTCGATTTCTACGCGGAAGTATTGTCCAGACTGCGCCGTAAAGTGATATTCGCGCTGTGTGCCACCCGCGATCGTGGCTCGTTGTTCTTGTCGCACGGCTAAAATGGTGTAGGGAGTACCACTGTTCTGTGCTCCGCACAAGGCGGTGCACAAAGACACGAGAACCGCGGAATGTATTAATGTCTGAAACATGTCATCCTTGATACACCGGTGCTTTCGACGATCAGAATACAATGTTACGCACAGCGCGGGCCTGCCCGGCGCCTATGTCGGTTTTAATGCCGCCGGGGACCACTCGCCGTTAACGGGCTGAGCCGACACGGAGACCCCCACCCGCACTATAGAACAACCGCTCCGTTTCGCCAGCAGGCGCGGCCGACTAGAATTTACGGGTTGACTTGGTTGCGCCCTCAGGGCCAGCGGGCCGCCAACGGCCGGAGTCACTAAAAGAGAACGGGCGCAAGTGAAGAGTGGAAAGGCTCATTGAAAGTTTCTCCGTTGTTGAAGTATTTAAGCACTTCGTTTAGATTAGTGGCGTGAGCTCAAAAGCGTTTCCACGCTTCGGCTCGAGATCCAGCCCCGTTCGGCGCACCAGGATTTCCAGTTGTTTGATTTGTGATCTGGCAAGACCTGATAGAAGTGAGCACTAATCGGAGCTTTATTGAGATGGAGGCCGCTAGTTCAGCTCGGGAGCGATGGGTTCTTAGTAAGGAGAGTTTTGAGCGTTTTCTGAAGGCATTGGATGCGGACCCGGTTCGTGCTGGAATCCTCTATGAGCAGACTCGTGCGAAGCTGGCCACGTTTTTCCGATGCAATGGCTGTTGGGAAGGTGACGATCTCGTGGATGAAACGCTGGACCGAGTGATGCGGAGATTGAGCGAGATCGAGATCCAGAACCTATCGTCATTTATCCGTGGCGTTGCTCGCAATGTTGCCTCCGAAGCACACAAGAGAAACAGAAAAACTTCGTCGATTGAGGAGATCCCTGAACCAGTCTGGGACCGGAGTATGCAGGGTGACGCGTCGACAATAGCGGAGCACGCATCCCCGCAGTCTCTTCATTGTCTGGAGGGGTGCATAAAAACACTGACGCCTGAGGATAACCACTTAATTGCCGAGTATTATCAATACGAAAAGCGCCAAAAGATCGAGCACAAGCAGACGCTCGCGGCGGAGTTCGGCATAACCGCTAAGGCGTTGCGAGTGAGAGCGTTCAGAGCCAGGAGGAGGTTGGAGAAATGCGTTTTGGACTGCGTCCAACCTTCTGGTGAAACAAAACGTCAATCGAACCACTAAGTATGGAGG
>CASBQM010000778.1 GCA_949127645.1 Synechococcales cyanobacterium PMM_0036 | reverse complement strand
TTTAGCCTCTGTTTTTCGCCCCAAGTCGATCGTCTATCTTTTCTCTTTGGCGGCTCTGCTGTCCTTTTTGTTCACGCTGTTGATCAATCTCTATTTTAGTTAGGCTCCTTTACCCTAATTTTCTATGGCTGCCACAACTCAACGTCGTCCCAAAAATTCAATCCGGCTCCAGCCGCTGCTAGACATTGCGGCTTTGCTGGTGTGGGGCGTGCTACTGCTGAAGTTTTGGCTGACGGGTAAGATGAAGATCTTGCTGCATCCTGACTATGTTTGGCTAGCCTATTCGGCAGGTTTTTTTCTGGTGGGCGTGGCGATCGCCAAGCTAGTGCAGTTTGTCTTACAGGCGACTCGCTCAAAAAACCGCGACAAGAAACCGATCGCGCCACCGCATTTTTCTCTGTTTCCGCCTGGCTGGGGAAGCGCTTTGCTGCTGGCGGTGGGTCTATTTGGACTGCAATTTACACCCCAGCCGTTCTCTAGTCAGGTAGCGCTCGATCGCGGCGTAACGGATACGCTGACTATGACCCGATCGCAACCTCAGGCGTTTCGAGCCGCAAGCCTCCCTGAAAAGCGATCACTGGTGGAATGGATTCGCACGCTGAATATTTATCCAGAGCCAGATGCCTACACGGGACAAAAGGTAAACCTTAGTGGTTTCGTGATTCACCCGCCCGAAATGTCTAAGGATCATCTAGCGATCGCTCGATTTATCATTACCTGCTGTGCTGCTGATGCCTATCCAGTGGGGCTACCCGTAAAAGTGCCGGGAGGTGATCGATCGCCCTATCCGCCCGACAAGTGGTTTCAGGTAGAAGGAAACATGGCGACCGAAACTTTAAATGGCAAACGTCAGCTTGTGATTCAGGCAACGAGCCTAAAAGAAATTCCTGAACCTGCAAGCCCCTACGACTATTGAGCTACTGAAGAAATAACCCACTAAAAAAATGAGGGCGCGATCGACATCGCGCCCTCACCAAGTCAAGCTTCAAAACTACTACTTGATGCTAGCCTTACCACCTGCGGTCTCAAGCGCTTTTTGAGCTTCTTCCGCAGGACCCTTACCAATTCCTTCCTTGACGGCTTTGGGCGTAGATTCCACCAAGTCCTTGGCTTCTTTCAGCCCCAGACCTGTCAATTCACGAACAGCCTTGAGAACTGAGATTTTCTTGTCTGCGGGCACTTCTTCTAAAATAACGTCGAATTCAGTCTTTTCTTCGACTTCCTCAGCCGGAGCCGCAGCCGCAGCCATCATCATCATGCCACCTGCCGGAGCAGCAGCGCTAACACCAAAGGCTTCTTCGATTTGCTTGACCAGCTCAGAGGCTTCTAGCAAAGATAGTGTCTTTAGCTCTTCAAGAATTGAATCTGTTTTTGCAGACATGATTGACTCCTAAAATAAATAGATGTGAACTTAAGGATGAGACCCTTAAACTTGTGAACGGTTAAAAAACGTGAACGGTCAATAAAGCGTGAACAGTTGAAAACCTGACCCGAAACCCATCGTTAGGCAACAGCATCACTGCCTTTATCGACATTGCTATCGACACTGTCTTTATCAACACTGTCTTTATCAACATAGGCTTGTAGTGCGCGAGCCAAAGAGCTAGGTACTTCTTTAACACCCAACGCCAACTTGGTGGCAACGCCGTTGATTGCGCCCGCAATTTGCGCCATAAGCTGCTCTTTAGAAGGCAGATCAGCGATCGCCTTAACATCCGCCTCGGTCAGCAGCCGACCTTCCATCGCGCCACCGCGAATCACAGACTTTTTGGAGACCTTTTGAAACTCCTGGTAAGCCTTGAGCGCACCGCCCAGATCTTCTTGAATCAACAAAAAAGCAGAAGATTCTTTGCAAATTTCAGCCATAGGCTGCCAGTTGGGATTTTCCTGAATCGCAAGCTTCATCAGGGTATTTTTGGTGACTTTGCAATCTCCCCCTTTGGGACGCAAGCGATTTCGCAGATCGGTGATTTCAGTAACGGTCAGACCTTTGTAGTCAATCACCACCGCCAACTGAGCCTTACTCAAGCTTTCCTTAAGTTCTGCGACAATTTCTTTCTTGTTCTCTAGCGTTCTACCCATACATTCTCACCTCCTTAAAAAACTGGGAAAGTTACCAAATCTGGAATTACGCCCATTGCCTACAAAAAACCGCCCATTAAAAAACTCCGAGCTTTAAAGCCGGAGTTTCGCAGTTCTCAACTGTTTGGCTAGCTTACATAACGCAAGCCGCCGCTAACAGAATCAAACCTCGGCAGGGTATTAAGCACAAGGCTCCTGCTGTCTCCGGCTTGGCTATTTAGTTTGTAAAAGCTTTTAGAGCGGCAAATCTCCTTTAGGCTGAAGCGGCATCTAGCTTAACATCGCGCAAAGTGCTGATGTCAACTTCGATCGAAGGTCCCATCGTTGCGGCAATGTACATCGATCGCCAGTAGCGACCCTTAGCTCCAGAAGGACGATTGCGATCGATCGTGTCTTGTAGAGCCTTGAGGTTAATTAGCAAATCTTCCGCCGAAAAAGTTGCCTTGCCAAACATAACAT
>CASBQM010000777.1 GCA_949127645.1 Synechococcales cyanobacterium PMM_0036 | reverse complement strand
TTTTCGAGAAATTGGGACTCGATCGCAAAAAGTCTCGCAAGATGAAAACGGGCTACTCCACCGATGCCGCTACCCTGGAGAAGCTTCAGGGCGATCATCCTGTAGTGGATGCAATCCTCGAAAACCGCACCCTCGCTAAGCTCAAGTCTACTTATGTAGATGCCCTACCTCTACTGGCGCGTCCAGACACCCATCGCGTCCATACCGACTTCAATCAGGCGATCACTGCCACCGGGCGGCTGTCCTCCTCCAATCCCAACCTGCAAAATATACCCATCCGCACAGCGTTTAGCCGCCAGATTCGCGCTGCCTTTGTGCCAGAGCCGGGCTGGCTGATGGCGGCTGCCGACTATTCCCAGATTGAGCTGCGCATCCTGGCGCACCTGAGTCAAGAGCCTGTGCTGCTGGAAACCTACCGCAAAAACGAGGATGTTCACGCCCTCACCGCTCGGCTGCTGTTTGAAAAAGACAACATTACCTCAGAAGAACGCCGCCTTGCCAAGGTGATTAACTTCGGCGTGATTTACGGCATGGGGGCACAGCGATTTGCCCGCGAGTCTGGCTTTAAGTCTGCCGATGCCAAAGTGTTCATTGAACGCTTTAACGATCGCTATCCCAAAGTCTTCGGCTATCTCCAGCAGATGCAGAGAGAGGCGATCGCCAACGGCTACGTCACCACCATTCTAGGTCGCCGCCGCTATTTCAACTTCAACAGCGAAAACCTCAAGGCGATGCGGGGCAAAGCTCCCAACAGCATTGACCTAGGCAAAATTAAAACCCGCGATCAGTACGATGCTCAAATGCTGCGCGCGGCCGCCAATGCCCCCATCCAAGGCTCTAGTGCCGACATCATCAAAATTGCCATGGTAAAACTGCATGAGGTGCTAAAGCCCTACCGCGCCAATCTGCTGCTGCAAGTACATGACGAACTCGTGTTTGAAGTTCATCCTGAAGAATGGGCAGAGCTTCAGCCGCAGATCAAGTCAGCCATGGAGTCCGCAGTCGAACTCAGCGTGCCGCTGCTGGTCGAAATCCATGCCGGACAAAACTGGATGGAGGCGAAATAGCAGGCGTTTCTTCATGCCCCAAATGAGTTGCCCCGTTAGAGAGAGCAAACGCGATCGCTCCCCCAAACGCTATCATGGAATTCTGAAATCAAGACTTGTAAAGACGCACTCGGAGGCAGTCTGACGGTTTACACACGCCCCCTCGCTCGATTGATTGAACAGTTGCAGAGACTACCCGGAGTCGGGCCAAAAACGGCTCAGCGATTGGCACTCCACATTCTCAAACGCCCTGAAGCCGATGTGCAGGCGCTCGCTCAGGCGCTCATAGAAGCAAAACAGCAGGTCGGCTTTTGCTCGGTCTGTTTTCACCTCTCGGCAGAACCCGTCTGCGAGATTTGTCGTGCCTCCAATCGAGACCCCTACACTATCTGCGTCGTGTGCGATTCTAGAGACGTGATCGCTCTGGAGCGAACCCGCGAATACAGCGGCAAATATCATGTTTTAGGCGGTCTAATTTCGCCTATGGATGGCATGGGGCCCGATCAGCTCAATATTACCCAACTCGTGCGCCGAGTCAGCAAACAAAGCATCAAAGAAGTGATTATGGCAATTAGCCCCAGCGTTGAAGGTGAAACAACGACGCTCTATGTGGGTCAGCTCCTCAAGCCTTTCACCAAAGTTACTCGTATTGCCTTCGGTCTGCCGATGGGTGGGGATTTGGAGTATGCCGATGAGGTCACTCTGGCGCGGGCAATGGAAGGGCGACGGGAGCTAGATTAAGCGAGTTAGATTAAGTTGGGTGGAACTCCCTATGAGATACAGGACTTGTCCCCTAGTCGCCTGAGTAGATTTTCAGGGAGTATATAGGAGTATGATTTGCCAGGACTGTCCGCTATGGAATATATCTATTACCTTGCGAATGCCAGCCTGACGTTACGAGTGGTCGAACACCTGCATCGGATGCCCTGGTTTCCAGTTCGCTTCATGACGGTTATCCATCAAATCGACGGCTGGGTGGTCAAAGTTAAGTTGGATCAGGTTTTAGATGCCCAAGAAGATGGGGATTTGCGCGCTTTTTTGAATGAATTGGGCATTTCTTATGAGCCTGAAGTGAGAGTGCGTATGGCAATGTGGGGGCTAGAAACAGGTCAATCGCCCGTTGAGGTGATGCGCCGCTATCAGGTGGCAGTGGTCTCCCATGGAAATCCCGATCGCACTGAGATTGAGGAGTTTCGGATGCAGTTTGTTCAAGGCTTAGGATATTGCCCAGAGACGCTGGCATAACTTCCTAATCAAACGCTCCTGGAATATAGTGCTGAAGGGTGAGGCAGTGGTGAGCGATCGCCACTGCCTTGCCAATTTCAACTCTAGTTTCCACCAAAGTTTGTTTTAGCAGGGGCGATCGCGGCTCTTGACCAGAAACAAGCTGATCAGAGACTAGCTGATCAGAGACCAGCCGACCAGAGACCAGCGCCACATCAAATCGGCAGGGCAACTCTGCCAAATGCGGGTGCTGGGTCAGAAATAATTGAGCCGATCGCCAGAGTTTGTCCCGCTTTTGGGCAGTGATGGAAAGTAACCCATTTGTGTCCCAATTGCGGCTGCTGCGGGCTTTCACCTCCACAAAAGCTAATGGCGTTTGAGTACTCGCCGGATTTGCGGTATAGATCACCAGATCCAGCTCTCCTAACTTACAGCGCCAGCGCCGCTGCAAAATTTCCCAGCCTTGACCGAGCAACCATTGCGCTACTAAATCTTCTGCCAGCCTGCCTAACTCCAGACTGGATTGCCGAGTCGATTTCAGTGCTTTGGGATTGGGCATAGTTGGGGCTACATGGGATCGAGGATTGAGTTTAGAGTGCCCGATCGCCTCCCCCATCACCCAGATAAGCTCCGAAATCTAACAGATCATTGCGCTTCCTCTCGTCTCTGCACGGAACGTAGCGGCTGCACTTTATAATAAGTTCTGTTGTTCTCAGCAGCCTTACAACTTCAAACGCTGCTCAGAGAAGCGTTTAAGGAATTTCTATGACGATCGATTCAGTTCGGTATTCCAGCCCAGCCCTTTCTCCTGCCGCGCCCGACAAACGCAAGCTGTGGATGGCGGCAATTAAGCCTCCCATGTATAGCGTTGCCATTATGCCGATCGCGTTAGGAACAGCCGTCGCCTATGCCAAAACTCAGAGCATCCGTTGGGATATTTTTAGCATCTTTTTGGTCGCTGCCGTTTTGATTTTGGCTTGGGAAAATCTCCACAATGATCTGTTCGATGCGGAGACGGGCATAGACCACAACAAGCATCACTCTGTGGTGAACCTGACAGGCAACAAAGCCTTGGTGTTTTGGCTAGGAACGCTCTGTTTGGCAACCGGGATTTCTGGAATCTTAGCGATCGCCTATCTCCAACAAGACCCCACCGTTGTGCTTCTGGTTCTGCTGTGCTGCGGGCTAGGCTATCTCTATCAAGGACCTCCCTTTCGTCTGGGCTATCAGGGCTTAGGCGAGATCCTCTGTTTCTTTAGCTTTGGACCCTTGGCGGTGTCTGCGGCATACTACAGCCAGACTCAATCCTGGTCAGCTACAGCGCTGCTCGTCTCGGTGATTTTGGGCATCAGCACAAGCCTAATCTTGCTCTGCTCTCACTTTCATCAGGTTGAGGATGACCTGAACGCGGGGAAGCAATCGCCCATTGTCCGGTTAGGAACGCTACGCGGCGCACAGCTTCTGCCGTGGCTATGCGGCAGTTTGTATGCGCTGACGGTCATGGGAGTGGCAATCGGCAGTTTCCCGCTCTGGACACTGATGATTTTTGCCAGCCTGCCCTCCGCAATGCAGCTTTGTCGGCACGTGCTAGAAAATCACGACCAGCCCGACAGCGTGAAAAACTGCAAATTTATTGCCGTAGCGCTGCATTTCTGGAGCGGCTTACTGCTCAGTCTGGGCTTTATTTTGGGCTTTATCTTGTGACTTGGCGGATTGAATAATGGCTCAAATTAGAATCGTTGACCAGTATGACGGTAGCTTTACTCTGGCACCCGAAGTCAAGGCAGAGCTATTCAGTCTGCTCACCAACCCCGGATTTTTAGAACAGGTGGCGGCACAGGTAGAGAGCGATCGCCTTGAGTTTACCGAGCTTCTATTTCAACCCATTCCCTACACTCCAGCGACCCCGCGAGGAATGCCTGCTGAATACGAGCAATACCTTAACTCTTCAGACCACGTCATTATCAACGTGCCGCCCAATTTTATGTTTAAGGCAAAGGTTTTTCAGCCTAGCCGCCTTTGTGCTATCTATCGCAAGCTCCCTGCTGACCCAAAAGGAGAGAGAGCATGACTGCCCTTGCCAATTTAGACTACATTCCCTACCTTGACGCAGAGGGACAGATGCCCGATCAGTTCGATGGCAAGGTAGGAGTTTACGCTATTTTTGATCAGGAAAAGGACCTTCAATTCATCGGCTATTCTCGTGATGTAGGGTTTAGCCTGAAACAACATTTGGTGCGGCGACCCCAGAGCTGCTACTGGACGAAGGTGGAGACGATCGATCGCCCCAGCCGGACGCTGCTTGAAGAAATGCGGGCAGCCTGGATTGCCGAAAAGGGTGCCATCCCGATCGGCAATGCCGCCGAGGAAGCTGTGTGGAATCAGGCGATCGACGCAAAGCTGACTATGACGAGTAGAGAATGGGCAACCTACGAAGCGAGTGACGATCCCGGCAAAGTTAAAACTCTCAAAAAAGTTGCCAGACGGGTTGAGGAAGAAGTTTTGGCGAAACTGGACGCGCGTGGCATTAAGATGCCCATCCGGTTCGATCCTAAGCTCAAGGAAAAAGGCTTACTGAATCTCTAGCTGGATACTGAACTGAATCTTATGATTTTCCTTAGGTAAGGACTATGGCATCCGCTCCGTTATACACTGGGGCGGTAATCTCTGCTGAACTTAGAGTATGCCAATCGCCTCGTCATGCTGAGACGCACATTTCCTTCTCCAGAAGCCCTGCGGCGGCTTCCCTTTGGTCTGGCAGATGTTGCTGTGATCCTGGGTACTTTGGTGCTGCTGGCGCTGGTTGCCCGGATTGGGGCGGGTACGCTAGTGAGCTTTCATCCGCCTGATGTGGTGCCAGGAATTGACCTAGATCCGCGCAATCTACCCTACTATGCGGGGCGATCGACCCTGCGAATGTTTATTGCTCTGTTCTGCTCGACGGTGTTCACGCTGGTCTACGGCTATGTGGCGGCAAACAGCCCTAGGGCAGAGCGGGTAATGGTGCCGCTGCTAGACATTCTGCAATCTGTTCCGGTGCTAGGATTTTTGTCTATTACAGTCACAGGGTTTATTGCTCTGTTCCCCGGCAGTTTGCTGGGCTTAGAAGCCGCTTCCATTTTCGCCATTTTTACGAGTCAGGTCTGGAACATGACCTTTTCGTTTTACCAGTCTCTACGGACGGTACCGAAGGATTTAGATGAAGCGATGACGCTCTATCGGCTGTCGCGCTGGCAGCGGTTCACCAAGCTAGAAGTACCTTCTGCCACGATCGGCTTGGTCTGGAACGCGATGATGAGCTTTGGGGGCGGCTGGTTTTTTGTTGCCGCAAGTGAGGCAATCAGCGTCCTCAACCAGGCGTACACGCTACCCGGAATTGGCTCCTATGTGGCGGCGGCGATCGCCAAACAAGATTTGCCGCCCTTGGGCTGGGCATTGGTGGCGATCGCCGTCATTATTATTCTCACCGATCAGCTCTTTTGGCGACCGCTGATTGCTTGGTCAAATAAGTTTCGCATTGAGCAAAGCGCCTCATCTGACGTGCCGGAGTCTTGGGTGTATGACTTGCTGAAGGCAGCTCGGATTCCTCGATTGCTAGGGAAAGCTCTTACGCCTGTGCAGGAAGGTATTAATCATCTGCTGTCGGGCTTGGCTCCTGCGCCTACGCCCCAAACTGAGGCTCCGAATCGAGTGAGCGATCGCCTCTACAGCCTGATTCTCCTGATCATTATTGGGGCGCTAGTGGTGACAGGAGTGCATTTCATTCTGACGACCGTAGGCATTGGCGAAGTGGTGACAACCTTTGGGTTAGGGCTGCTGACCCTGCTACGAGTAACGGCACTGCTGATCTTTTCCACGCTGGTCTGGACACCGATTGGAGTGGCGATCGGCTTTAATCCCAAATTGGCAAGGCTCTTGCAGCCCGTGGTACAGTTCCTTGCCTCTTTCCCGGCAAATTTTATC
>CASBQM010000776.1 GCA_949127645.1 Synechococcales cyanobacterium PMM_0036 | reverse complement strand
GGCTTGATGGCAATATCTTCAAAGACAGGCAGCACCACGGCTACCCATAAGTCTTCTCTAATTTTGTTTTGCACGGCAGCCGTATCGGTAATCTCTCCGATGGTTTCCGTGTGTTGAGTAGACACCAAAATAGTATCAATTCCTACAGGCTTACCATCTTCATAGATAACTGTCACCTGAGTTTTGCCGTCGGGTCGTAGGTAGGGTAGTTGACCTGTCTTGCGGACAGCCGCCAACTTACGGGAAACTCGATGCGCTAAGCTGATGGGCAGGGGCATCAGTTCAGGAGTCTCGTTGCAGGCAAAGCCAAACATCAAGCCCTGATCGCCAGCGCCGATCGCATCTAGCTCTTCTTCACTTTTTTGTTCGCGGGTTTCATGCGCTTTGTCAACGCCCTGGGCAATATCCGCAGATTGCTCATCGATCGCCAGCAGTACGGAACAGCTATTGGCTGAAAATCCGTTGTCGGAATCAGTGTAGCCAATTTCCGCAATTTTTTTCCGCACCAGGTTGACAAAATTGACTTGTGCCGAGGAGGTAATTTCTCCAGTCACAAGCACCAGACCTGTATTGACAACGACCTCAGCCGCCACGCGACTACCCGGATCGAGCGACAGCAGAGTATCGAGGATCGTATCTGAAATTTGGTCACAGATTTTATCTGGATGACCTTCTGTGACGGATTCGGAGGTGAAAAGATAACGACGAGCCAAGGAGATAACCTCGCTTTATTCTAGACGGCTGAAATAGATAGAACTTCTTGGAAAATGCATCCCTGCATATCAAATCTGTTGCTTCCAGTCAATGTGGAATATGCCTAAGAAGTCCACAATAAAAGTGCGGCTAGTTCTGGAGAATATCACACTTCTAATTTGTTTGAAGTAAATCGAAGATGTAGGTTGCGCCAAATTATATGTAGGGTGAATAAAGGATTCTCCTAGGTCAAAATTTCGATCTGATTGAGCTGTTCAATCAGCACATCGGCTTGGCTCAGGTTAACGACCGTAGACCACCCTCCGGTGAATCCAACACAGCCGATCGCCCCTAGGTTATGCGCTACCTCAACATCTGTTGATGCATCGCCTACAACTAGAACTTCATCCGGCTTTACTGCCAAAACAGATAGGATCTTCTGGAGTAAAACAGGATCAGATTTGCTGCTGTGCCCATCAACGCCAAATTGGATTTGAACGTAGGATGCCAGTTGATGAGTCTCAATAAAAGCCTGAACTTGATGCGTGCTATCAGAAGATAAAATAGCAGTTTTCAAACCATTTGCGGTCAAAGTTTCCAGGAGCTTTGCAGCCCCCTCAGTTGGCGGGGTCTGTACTGATTTACAAGGCGGGTATTTATCAGCTTCATCAAAAGCAGAACGAACAATGTTCAAAGATTCTACCCAGCCACGCCCGGTTTCAGCAACATAGGCGGCAGCAGCAACCTCATTCTCTTGACGGGTGCCAACTGCCGTTAGTCCTGCTGGATCAATGCGATCGCCCTCTACCCCAAACGCCATCAGCAAAGGCTCTTGAACGCCAGGAATTCGAGCATCAATGAGACGCGATCGACGTTGAGCCAAATGGCGTAAGAAGCTTTCTGAGTTCGCCAAAGTTCCATCCTTGTCAAACAGAATGGCTTGGACGTTGTCAAATTGAGTATTTTTACAGCGAATTGTTGCCAAGATCCTGAGTTTCCCCTAAGTTCTCCTTTGTAGTGACTCCCGCTTATCTATAGCCTTGAAAAAAAGAGGAGGATAATCCCCCTCTTTCTGCTCTAATCTACCGATAAACGCGACGGATAAAGGCGATTAAAGCACATTATGCCTCTAACTTCTGCCCTGACTCGGATTCGCTCTCATCTACCAAGCCATCTGCATCTGCTAAACCATCTGCCTCTACTAAGCCATTTGCGCTTACGGATTCATCTGTATCGACGGGAACATCTGCATCCACCAATACGTCTGT
Organism: Synechococcales cyanobacterium PMM_0036; assembly: GCA_949127645.1. Taxonomy (GTDB): domain Bacteria; phylum Cyanobacteriota; class Cyanobacteriia; order Elainellales; family Elainellaceae; genus Drouetiella. The sequence continues at coordinate 2,547 of CASBQM010000776.1, read as the reverse complement.
ATCGTCCAATGCATCCACATCGATCGGCTCATCGATCGGCTCTTCCGCTTCTTCCATAGCGCTAGGAATATCTAGGTCTTCATCTAAAACCTCTTCCTCTACCGCAGCCTTAGGCTGTGACTGTTGCAACATCCGTTCCCGGTATTTTGCAGCCATTTCCTCCGCTTTGTCGTAGACAACCTGTGGATTTTTCACCATATCTCCAGGTTCAGGCTCTAGCTGCTTAGTCGATAGCGAAATCCGTCCGCGCTCAGCATCTAGATCAATGATCATCACCTTAACTTCATCGTTTACATTGAAAACGCTGTGGGGTGTATCAATGTGGTCATGAGAAATTTCAGAGATGTGAAGCAGACCGCTAACGCCGCCTATATCAATGAAAGCACCATAGGGCTTGAGACCGCGCACTGTGCCAATCACCACTTCACCGACTTCTAAGCGGTTCATCTTACGCTCAACCAAAGCACGGCGATGGCTCAGAACCAGACGGTTGCGATCCTCATCGACCTCTAGGAACTTCAGCGGCAGATCTTCTCCAACCAAATCTTCCTTGGGCTTGCGAGTACTAATGTGAGAGCCAGGAATAAAGCCTCGCAGCCCTTCAATCCGCACGAGCGCACCGCCGCGATTTGTGGCGAATACAGCAGAGCGCACGGTAGCATCTTCAGCCTGCAGCTGCCGCACTCGTTCCCAAGCACGCATATACTCAATACGGCGGATAGACAACGTTAGCTGACCGTCTTCGTTCTCATCAGTCAAGATGAAGAACTCGCGAGTTTCATTGGATTGCAGAACTTCTTCAGGCGTGTCTATCCGGTTGATAGACATCTCTTGAATAGGGATGTATGCAGCCGTTTTGGCACCAATATCAATCAGAGCGCCCCTTGGCTCAATGCTAAACACAGTCCCGGCTACAATGTCTCCAGGACTAAAGTGATAGTCATATTTGTCTAGGAGAGCAGCAAAATCTTCGTGGGTAAAACCAATATCTGTTAATTCCTGATTGACCATGCGATGTGTTTCCTAGTGGCGATCTCCGTAGTAGTAGTTGTCAATTTCGGCGCGTAACCCCTGCGAACTCAGTAGCACACAGCCTTGCACGACTAATTGCAATCAATGCTGCCCGAGAAAATTTAAGCCTTACTCAATTTTTCAGACCTTAGAAGAACCATGATAACTTAATTTCGGTAGCAATCAAATCTTCTCCTAAGAGATGACTCCTTTAATCTTAAGAAAAGATTGGATTATAAAGTTTTACTAAGAGCCTAATTTTCAAGCCCTGCTGGCACATTGCCCTTTGCCCAAACTCCCTTACCTTGCTATGCCCATCGGCACTACAGCCATTCGGCTATCGGGAGTATCCGCTGTCTGTGTAGACTCTTTCAAATGATTTAGGGTTTCCACAAAATCACGAATGCCTCGAAACTGCTTATAGACTGAGGCAAAGCGGATATAGGCAACTTCGTTAAGTGTACGCAGATGGCTCAGAACCAGTTCGCCAATCTCGCTGCTAGAGACCTCCCGAACCGCACGCTGCTGAAGCTCAGCCTCAATTTCATCGACAATATTTTCTAGCTGCATAGTTAAAATTCCGGTTTTCTCGCAGGCTCTCACCATGCCTCTCAAGACTTTTGAGCGATCGAATGATTCTCGATCGCCGCTGCGTTTCACGACCACGATCGGCACAAATTCAATTCGCTCATAGGTTGTAAAGCGATGCGTGCATTCTAGGCACTCCCGTCGCCGCCGCACGCTATGACCAGATTCGGCTGAACGCGACTCCAAAACCCGATTATCTGGACATTGGCAGACTGGACAGCGCATACAGCAACACCCTCCGGGGATTTAAACATGCTCAACGAAAATCACTGCCTTCACAGGCGTAACCTCACTTTCACTCATCATACTGCAATTGCGGATTGTAGTTGAAAATTGCGGATTAGGGTCAATGAGCGATCGTTTCACAGAGGTAGATATGTAAAAACTATAGATACGTTAAAGCTAAGTGCGCGGCACCTTTCAGCACCGCGCACTCAATTCACCTAACTTTCGATTCACTCAGAGAATGTATCTTAGAAAATTAATCTTTGGTAATGCGGGGAGGTTCGCGGAAGGCGATCGCAAAAAACAAAACACCAATTCCCAATGTCAGCACCAAAATGTAAGCAACAGCTTCCATAATCAGAAATCCTCAAAGATGGGTATGAACATTTCTCGAATCTTCGTAACCTACCTAGATTAAGCAGAAGCTAAGCAAGTTTTAAGGAGAGATCTGGCGCGCCTTATGCCGTGCCAGATCTCCCTTATCACTCAAGATAGCTTAAATTGCTTCCTTGCGCCGGGTTGTCTTATCACCCAACTTTTGGAAGTAACCCCATTCCACTTGCTCTTCAGATAGATCAGGATCAATCCCTGCAAACACGTCTCGGAACAGGGTTCGAGAACCATGCCAGATGTGACCAAAGAAGAACAGCAGCGCAAAGCAAGCATGACCGAAGGTAAACCAGCCGCGAGGACTTGTACGGAACACCCCGTCTGAACCCAGAG
>CASBQM010000775.1 GCA_949127645.1 Synechococcales cyanobacterium PMM_0036 | reverse complement strand
GGACTAGGGTGGGCGCTATGGGAATTCTTATAGTCTATGTCCTAACTTGACCGGCTACAGCTATACTACGAATTTCCCAATGCCGATATCGATCGCTATACGATTATCTCCACAGCAGGAGTCGCAGCTCAGCAACAGGTGCTATTTGCCGCTCGTGAGCTAGATTACAGTGCTGTTCCCACTGCCGCGCAGACCTGGGTTAACGAACACCTGATCTATATTCACGGCTACGGCTTCACGGTAAGCCCGGTAAATGTGGTGGGCGAAGGCGGCTTACCTCGACTATCTGATTCAGGGTATTGAGCCTGTGATTGTCGATTCTCAGGTCAGCACCACCATTCCTATTGGCAAACCTCGCATCTACTACGGCGAACTAACCAACACCCACGTCATGACTCAAACGCAGGTAAAAGAACTCGACTACCCCAGCGGCAGCGATAACGTCTACAACACTTATGACGGTCGGGGCGGGGTGGCAATCGGCAGCTTTTGGAAGCGGCTGCTGTTTGCCAAACATCTGCGCGACTGGCGAATGGTGCTTGCCGATAACTTTACGCCCCAGACTCATCTGCTGTTCCGCCGCCGCATCGCCGATCGCGTGAGCGCCATTGCGCCATTCCTGCGCTTGGATAGCGATCCCTATCTGGTGGTCGTCGATACACAGGGGAAGACCTGGGAGCGAGGTAGCGATCGACCCGCCTCACTCGACCAAAGCTATCTCTACTGGGTGATGGATGCCTACACAGTGAGCGATCGCTATCCTTACTCCGATCCACAGGGTAACGACTTTAACTACATTCGCAACTCAGTCAAGGTGGTGATTGATGCCTATTATGGGTCGGTGAACTTCTACGTTTCAGACTCTCAAGATCTGATTATTCAATCCTGGCAGCAGATTTTTCCCGATATGTTCCAGCCGCTCGACCAAAAGCCGTCGGCTCTGCGGCAGCATATCCGCTATGCTCAGGAACTCTATCGGGTTCAGACTGCCCAGCTCATGGACTACCACATGACTGATCCGATCGTCTTCTACAACCGAGAAGATCAGTGGCGTGCCCCGAATGAAATCTATGGCGATCGACCGCAAGTTGTTGAGCCTTACTTTCTGATCACCAAGCTACCAACCGGAAACAGCGAAGAATTTATCCTCTTGCGACCGTTCACCCCCACGCAACGAAATAACCTTATTGCCTGGATGGCGGCGCGATCAGACGGCGAGCAGTATGGAAAAATGCTGCTCTATGTGTTTCCCAAACAAGAGCTGGTGTTTGAACCTGAGCAAATTGAGGCGCGCATCAACCAAGATCCATTGATTTCAGAACGCATCTCTCTCTGGAATCGGCAGGGTTCAAGGGCGGCACAGGGCAACCTATTGGTAATACCGATCGAGCAATCCTTGCTATATGTTGAGCCGCTCTACCTAGAGGCGGAACAGAATCAGTTGCCCACTCTAGCTCAGGTAATTGTTGCCTATGGCAACCGAATTGCCATGACGGAAACTTTGGAGCGATCGCTGAAAGCCGTGTTTCAAGAGCCACCAGCAGATACGACGATCATTAGCCCTTTAGGTCAAGAGAAATAGCTAGAACGGACGAGCCAAGTTGAACAAGAAAATTAAACGGACTCAAGGCTAGACAAACTATTTTCAAATTCAACAGGTCCATCGTAGATCTCGAAAACAGATTCCATTCCCGCCATGTCAAGCATCATACGAGCCTGTCCCCAGAGACTACAGAGGATAAGTTTGCCCTCGGCTCTCTGGACAATTTTGAGGACAGTCACCAATGTTCCTAGCCCGGTACTATCCATGAACATAACCTGACAAAAATCGATAATAAGGATGCGATCGCCCGCTTCTATCCGCTGATTAATCCAATTCAGCAGTGATGCAGAACTAGCAACGCTCAAAATACGAGTAGGTTGAAAAGTAGGATACGGTGCTTTGGAGGGTGTGTTATTCATTGCCCGTCTGGAACTCAAGAGAGTGAGGAAGCTATATATGATGACTCACTGTAGAAAATCCTCCAGCAATTGACGGGAGCAAATTTACGGACTTGAGCAACCTACAAATGCAGCGTTCTCCTAGATTTCTCTTACAAAAAAAGCTCCTGCATAAGTGCAGGAGCTTCTTGAAATCAAAACACTTAGCTTAGACCCGACTAGAATTAATCCAAATCTGGCATAGCTAATACAGGCTCAGTCTCACGATCGATTCCCTTTTCAAAGCCAGCCGCAGCCGCACGAGCGCGACCCGCGTGCCATAGGTGACCGATCAAGAAGAAGAAGCCTAATACGAAGTGTGAGGTAGACAGCCACGCACGAGGAGACACGAAGTTCACCGAGTTGATTTCGGTTGCTACGCCGCCCACAGAGTTTAGAGAACCTAAAGGCGCGTGGGTCATGTACTCAGCCGCACGACGAGCTTGCCAAGGCTGAATGTCGTTCTTGATCTTGTCCAGATCCAGACCATTAGGACCGCGTAGCGGCTCCAGCCAAGGACCTTGGAAATCCCAGAAACGCATGGTTTCACCACCAAAGATGATTTCACCAGAGGGCGATCGCATCAGATACTTACCCAAACCTGTAGGCCCTTGAGCAGAACCCACGTTTGCACCCAAGCGCTGGTCACGAATCAAGAAGGTCAAAGCCTGAGCCTGAGACGCTTCAGGACCTGTAGGACCGTAGAACTCGCTAGGATATGCGGTGTTGTTGTACCAAACCATACAAGAAGCGATAAAGCCCATTAGGGACAGCGCACCCAAGCTGTAGGAAAGGTAAGCCTCGCCAGACCAAACAAAAGCTCGACGCACCCAACCAAAAGGCTTGGTCAAAATGTGCCAAATACCGCCTGCAATGCAGATAAACCCGACCCAGATGTGACCGCCAATGACATCTTCCATGCTGTTGACGCTGACAATCCAGCCTTCGCCGCCAAAAGGAGACTTAAGGATGTAGCCAAAAATCACAACAGGATTAAGGGTGGGATTGTTGATGACACGAACGTCACCTCCGCCCGGTGCCCAAGTGTCATAAACACCGCCAAAGAACATCGCCTTGAAGACAAGCAGGAAAGCACCCACACCCAACAGGATCAGGTGATACCCAATGATGTTGGTCATCTGGTTCTTGTCTTTCCAGTCGTAGCCAAAGAACGAGGAGTATTCTTCCAGAGTTTCAGGACCTCGGATAGCGTGATAAATGCCACCAAATCCTAGAACTGCAGAAGAAATCAGGTGCAGCACACCCACCACAAAGTAGGGGAAGGTGTTGATCACTTCACCGCCAGGACCCACACCCCAACCTAAGGTTGCCAGGTGAGGCAGGAGAATCAACCCCTGCTCATACATGGGCTTCTCAGGAACGAAGTGAGAGACCTCGAACAGGGTCATTGCACCCGCCCAAAACACAATCAGACCCGCGTGAGCCACATGGGCACCCAGCAGCTTACCCGACAAATTAATCAAACGCGCGTTACCCGACCACCAGGCAAATCCAGAGGATTCCTGATCGCGGTTTCCCGCTACCATCGAGCCATTATTAGAGAGCGTTACCACGTGGCAATACCTCTTCGGGGAATACAAATTTTTCGTGAATCTGGTCTTGAGGAGCCATCCAAGCGCGGATGCCCTCGTTCAACAAAATGTTCTTGGTGTAGAACGTCTCAAACTCAGG
>CASBQM010000774.1 GCA_949127645.1 Synechococcales cyanobacterium PMM_0036 | reverse complement strand
GTCTAATCATGGTGCATCTGTCGCGCCTCTCCGAAGAAGTCATTCTCTGGGCATCAGAAGAATTTGGCTTTGTGACGCTCAAAGATAGCTGCTCCACTGGCTCCAGCATCATGCCCCAAAAGAAAAATCCGGACGTGCCAGAGCTGGTGCGCGGCAAAACTGGGCGGGTATTCGGACATTTGCAGGGCTTGCTGGTGCTGATGAAAGGGCTGCCTCTGGCATATAACAAAGACCTACAGGAAGACAAAGAAGCGCTGTTTGATAGCGTCAAAACCGTGCGTGCGTGCCTAGAGGCAATGACCATCCTCATACAGGAAGGTATGGAATTTCGTCCCGATCGCCTCAATGCCGCCGTCACCGAAGACTTCTCCAACGCCACCGATGTAGCGGACTATCTGGCAGCAAAAGGCGTGCCCTTCCGCGAAGCCTACAACATGGTAGGCAAAGTCGTAAAAACTTCGTTGGCAGCAGGGAAGCTGCTCAAAGATCTGACCCTAGAAGAGTGGCAGACTATTCATCCTGCCTTCGAGCCAGACATCTATGAGGCGATCGCCCCTCGTCAGGTGGTTGCCGCCCGCAACAGCTACGGCGGTACAGGATTTGACCAAGTGAGACAGGCGCTTGCCTCTGCCAAGACACGGCTCAGTGAATCCTAAAATCAGCAGCTAATGCCCCTCATGAGCGCTGCCAAATTCCATACATCAAGCGCTGCCCGTTTGGGCAGCGCTTGATGCTTTGTATATTCCTGCATCTGAGCAACCTGCAAAGTTCCCGTTCGATTTCTTCGTCAGAGGGGCACCATAGCGCAGATGGTCATTCTAGAAAGCGGGGGGAGTAAAGATGAGAACGCCACAAACTGTTGCTGCTTTAGAGAAATTAGGACGTGTCCAGCTCTCCAAAAGTTTTTTCATGCGTGAGTTTCTATACTCTGAAATTTCTCAAATTGAGGGCATTCCTAACATTCCTGATGATCCAGAATTGGCGATCGCTGCGGGTAAAATGCTGTGCGAGGATGTGCTAGAACCCATTCAAGATGCATTGGGCAGAATTAGCATTCGTTCCGCCTACCGCTCCTGTGATGTCAATGCCAGAGGTGCGGAGAACAGCAACCAATACAACTGTGGTCGTAACAAGTCTAACTATGCAGGTCACATCTGGGATGTTAGAAATGCAAATGGCTACATGGGAGCAACATCTTGCATAGTGGTCACTTCATTTTTGCCCTACTACGAAAAAACGGGAGATTGGACAGCCTTAGCGTGGTGGATACATGATCATATCCCCAGGTACGCTAGGATGACATTTTTCCCGAAATTAGCAGCATTCAACATTTCTTGTAAAGAGGATTTGGAATGTTCAAAGGTGATTTACAGCTACGTCAAAAATCCCCACACAGGAAAGGCTGGATATCTCACCCATGAAGAAATGGATAACTATTCAGGTTCACATAAGGAATTTTATAAAGCGTTCATTCAGGAGCTATAGCTATCCATGCGGCGTTACAACACTTTTTGAAATGCTAAATCAGTCATTGTTTAGTTTACAAAGTAATCTTAGGTATTCTTACAGGAACTTCATCAGCATCTCAAACTGAATACTCATGCCAAAATCAAACCGTCAAGCTGGACAAAATATTCGTGAGTTGGCATTAAAAAGACGAGTAAAGGCTATGGTTTCTTTTGCTTCAGCAGGGCTAGCCATCGTCTTTCCATTTGTTTTAGTCAGGTATTTTGACAACTTCTTAAACAGCTCTCTCATCTAAATCCCTCTCAGCCTCAATCCTCGTTAAGTTCGCCGCCCACATTCTATGCGCTTTCCATTATTGCTGCTTTAGGTTTGGTAGCAAACGGTTCTTTTTTATGGAAACGAGCCAATCATGCTGACCAAGGCGCTAAGGGAGAAGAAGATACCGCTCAAGAAATATCTCAGCTAGCTCAGTTGGGTTGGCAAGTAGATTATGGTATGCGTTTGGGTAGTGGGTTAGGAGATGCCGATATTGTTTGCATCTCTCCTCAAAACAAAGCCTATGTGATTGATGTCAAGTCACATCGAGGTGAAGTTACAACTGATGGAAAACAGCTATATCGGCGTATGGGGAAAACAACTTATTCATTTGAAAAGAGTTTTCTTAAGCAGGCTATGAAACAGGCTTTGCAGGTAAAAAAGCAAAAAAACTTGAGTTTCGTGACTCCGATTGTGTCTTTTTCTGATGCTAAGGTTTCTGTTCCGTCTAGCAGAATTCAGAATGTCTACGTGATTGAGAAACTCAAGTTAGTACCGCTTCTAAAATCTCTCGGCTAGGAGCCATGCGAACTCACAAAAGAAGAGATTATCGTAACGAAGTAATGGCTCACTGCTCAACATTCATGATTTTAGGAACCTTGAAAAAATCTCCTTGAGCAGTCACTTCTCGATCGGGGGCACTGTCTAGGATGAGTTCTCGATCGCCATTATTCTCCAGGCGATCGGGGCGTGTCACGTTACTGACATCAATTGCTCTAGTCGTAGGCTGTACGCCATCGGTGTTGAGTTCGCTCAACTGCTCAAAATATCCCAGGATGCCGTTAAGCTGCTCTGTGAACTGAGTCTCCTCTTCAGGAGTCAGATCTAGCCGAGCCAGATGAGCGACTTTATGAACCTGTTCGCGATCGATCATAAAAATTAAGTCAGCAAAAAATAACAAAAGCTCAGTGGGATTTTATCAGCGAGAGCTTAGAAGAAAACGTCAGCTTTAGAACGCCCGGTCGTTTTCAGCCAGTTTTGCGCTTCGATGTAGTTGTTAGGAGCCTGACGGATAGCGCGTTGCCAGTAGTCAGCCGCCTGATCATAGTAAGCTTCGGCTTCGTCTGATTTGCCCGAACTGCTAGCTGCCTCCAACTGTTCGCCCAAGTGATGATAGATCACGGCGATATTGTTGAGGGCTTGCGGCATCCGAGGGCTAATCTCGATCGCCTGATGATACAGCTCCAGCGCGCGAGTATGGTCGCCATTGCTGGCATAAATCAAGCCCATGTTATAGAAAATGAAGCTGCGATCGTAGGGATCTTCTTCTAAAGTTAGGGCTTCCTCGTAGTTGGCAAGCGCCTCAGCGTACTCGCCATCCCCTTGGGCAGACATCCCATCTCGGTAGTAGGCAAACGCCTGTTT
>CASBQM010000773.1 GCA_949127645.1 Synechococcales cyanobacterium PMM_0036 | reverse complement strand
AGATACTACCGTTCACAAAAAAACCGGGTGGAAACGTGTATTTACCTTTTTAGGGCCGGCTTATCTTATAAGTGTTGGCTATATGGATCCCGGCAATTGGGCAACCGATTTGGCTGGCGGCGCTCAATTCGGCTATTTGCTCTTATCCGTTATTTTGATCTCCAATTTCATGGCCATTTTATTGCAACATTTATCGCTGAAGTTGGGCATCGTAACCGGGCGTGATCTGGCGCAAGCGTGTCGGGATCATTATTCGCGACCGGTCTCTTTTATGTTGTGGGTGCTCTGCGAAATTGCGATTGCAGCCTGCGATTTGGCCGAAGTGGTCGGGGCGGCGATTGCCCTAAATTTGCTCTTTGGCCTGCCCTTGACAATTGGCGTGTTGATCACGGCCCTGGATGTGCTGATCATTCTGTTCCTGCAACATCGGGGCTTCCGTGCCATTGAAGCAATGGTGGCAGGCTTGATTGCCGTGATTGGCCTCTGTTTTGGCTATGAGATGATTATTTCACAGCCGGCTTGGCACGCGATCCTAGGTGGCTTGGTGCCGTCAGCGCAGATCGTCTTTAATCCCAGCGCCCTCTATATTGCCATCGGCATTCTGGGCGCAACGGTCATGCCGCACAATCTCTATCTGCATTCTAGTATTGTACAGACGCGTGCGATTGAGCAGACACCTGAAGGCAAAGGTTCAGCGATCAAATTTGCCACCATCGATTCAACGGTCTCTTTGCTGCTAGCCTTTTTTATCAATGCCGCCATTCTGATTCTGGCCGCCGCCACCTTTCATGGCACAGCCTATTCGTCGGTTGCCGATATTGGCGATGCCTATAAATTACTAACGCCTCTGCTCGGCGCGCCGCTGGCGAGCGCAATGTTTGCCATCGCACTTTTGGCTTCCGGCCAAAATTCAACCTTGACAGGCACGATTGCTGGTCAGATTGTGATGGAAGGGTGTCTGGACATTCATTTGGCACCCTGGTTACGCCGCCTGATCACGCGCCTGATCGCGATTGTGCCCGCGGTGATTGTCACCTGGTATTATGGTGAACGCGGGACTGGTCAGTTGCTCATTCTGAGCCAGGTGATCTTGTCCTTGCAACTGAGTTTTGCCGTAGTGCCGCTGGTCATGTTCACCAGTGACAAGATGAAAATGGGCCGCTTTGTCAACAAGCGCTGGCTGAATTATCTAGCCTGGTTCGTCACGGTGATTATTATTGGGCTGAACTGCTATTTGCTGATCCAGACTTTTGCCGAGTGGCTATAAGCCCAGGCTATTTTGCTAACCCAGGCAGTTTCTACAGGCTACAGCGCCTGGGTTGTTAATCGCAATATCATTGAAATGGACTAGCTGTGATTCCGTGGTCGTGAGCAAAAACGCTCACTTGCCAATCGAAGGGATAACCGATGAACGTCAACATAAAGCTGCTTGTAGGGCAAACCATTGGCATATTTCTAGTCTTTGCGTTGGCCTTGTTTCTCTCGGCTGGCACGATCGCTTGGTTGGCTGGCTGGAGCTTTTTGGGCCTGTTTTTGGGCTTTTTTCTAGGCGTCAATCGATGGTTGCTCAGGCACAACCCTGGCTTGCTCCAAGAACGTTTGCGCCTCGGCACATCTGATCAACAAACGTGGGACAAGCTATTTTTTCCGATCATGCTTATGCTCTTTGTGGCGTGGCTGGGCCTCATGGGGCTAGACGCTGTGCGCTTTCACTGGTCGCAAATGCCGCTCGCGCTTCAAGCGATGGGGGTGATCCTCCTGCTAGGCTCGTTCTATCTGCTTTTCCTGGTATTTCGAGAAAACTCATACCTATCACCCGTCGTACGCTTTCAGGAAGAACGTGGGCAAACGGTCGTTTCCACGGGTCCCTATCACTATGTGCGCCATCCCATGTATGCCGCGATCTTTGTCTTTGTGCTGGGCACTTCGCTCTTGCTTGGCTCCTGGTACGGCGTGCTTTTCGGGCTGATGCTGATGGTCGTCCTAGCCCGACGCGCAGTGTTGGAAGAAAGCATGTTGCAAAGCGTCCTGCGTGGCTATACAGCCTATCAGGCACAGGTAAAATATCGTCTGATTCCCTATGTCTGGTAACCAGTAGCGACTGAGATTTATTATCGGTGTGCCAGTGGCACACCTTTGACATTTAATAGAGAGGAAGTTTTAATTGTCGTAGCGAAAGCAGCGTTCGTCTAGGACAAGTGGAAGGCAACAATATGACTGAACAAAAGATCGGTGAGCAAAGTTTCGTGGTGACGGGCATGGATTGTGCTGATTGCGCCCGCAGCATTGAAAAGGGTGTTGGCAAACTGGCAGGCGTCCAAGCGTGTAGCATCAACTTTACAGCCGGCAAATTGCACGTCACTGGCGATGCACCGCGCGATACAATCGTGGCGCGGGTTAACGAGCTTGGGTATGGGGTAAAAACAGATGCAGAAAAAACCGAGCTGACCGCTAAGGATCAGGCGCCTAAAGCTGGCGTGCCCGGTTTCATCCAATTTCTGCTCCAGCGCCGCGATACAACGTTCGCGCTGATTGGGGCGCTCTTCATCTTGCCGGGTCTGCTCTTCCACGAGCTCTTGCCCATGTTAGGGATGAACACTCCTCTATGGAATTTTACGTCGTTGATCGCTTTAACCGTGGCGGGCTATCCGGT
>CASBQM010000772.1 GCA_949127645.1 Synechococcales cyanobacterium PMM_0036 | reverse complement strand
AGCAGACACCGCATAAGAATATTCCTCTGGGTAAGCACTTTTGGAACTATTGTTGACCAAGTCGTTCATTTCCTAATGTAATCTAAAACACTCTCTCTAAATTATTAGGCTTCTTAACGCTACGTGCGTCCTCCATTTGTTTTTATTCCCAACAGATTCTCTGCAAAGGTAATTATCCGTTCCCTCTATAAGATCTTTTGCAGAATTCTTGAAAATTGTATGAACGTAGAGTGATGCTTTATCTAGATTTATGAAACACTCGAAACGCTGAAATATTTAAGACCACTCCAAGAGCAAATTTCAAAGCTGATGCTGGAACTATTCCAGCCAGCATCCCCCCGAAAATTGCTCCCAGTACTGAGCCAATGCCCATTGGAACAACTGTATTTTTTAGAATGGAATGGTCGCGGAATGCTCCCCGACTGGCGTATTTGACTAATCCGACTAACACAGTGGGAAAACTGATCAACAAACTCGCTGTTCCTGCCGTCTTGATATCCACACCGAAAGCAAAAACGAGTGTGGGGATAATGATTTCACCTCCAGCTACTCCCAGTAAGCTACTGACGAGTCCGATCGCTAGACCAAACAAAATTCCGGCTGGAATCTGCCAAGTTAGGGCAGCAGGTAAGAGAGCAGGGATTCGCTGAGGTAAAAAGCTTTCAACAATGAGAGCAATTCCAACACCGACTAGCAGCACTAAGATCGTTCGCTCAAGCTGTTCATTAGAGAGCCGTCCTGCTAAAGCTGCGCCCAAAAAAGCTGTGATGATTGCTCCAGCGATTAGGGACAGTACCACAGGTAACAAGGGCAACACTGTATCAAACGAGAGTGTTCTACCTCGAATAGCTAGGGATGCTGCAATCGTAATTAGGCTCACAGCTAGGTTCAGCGGCACCGCCTGACGCACCGAATAGCCCAACACGCCGGCTAACACAGGTAATCGAAACTCTGCTCCCCCTAAACCAATCAGCCCTCCCAGCGCTCCAATGGGTACAGCATAGAAAAATGCAATTCGAGGATGATGTCGAATAGGGAGACTCATTTTTGCCTCTACCTCTCTTGGTACGTTGGACTTCCTCATCAGTTTTTATTCGCTACTCTTCTCATCTAGGTTAGTTGAAAGCTGAATGTTCAGGGAATTGAGCTGAATATAGCTGTCTTGCCTTCGTTGAGTCTTTGAATACAGAAGCATAGGTCCAGCAAGTTGCTCAACTTAGTGGTTACAGTCACAAAAGCGGCAGACTTTAGGGCAAAAAATGGGTAAATCTGAAAAGTGAGCATAAAATGAGCACTTTTTGAGCTTGAAAGTTTTATCAGATTGCAGGACTCTGTAGAAGAGCTGCTAGATGCTTCCTACTGCAATCTTTCTAATCAATCTGGGGTAAGGATTTCACTATTCCTCTCTCAGGGAAATATTTTTCGAAAGTCCGAGCATTCTGCCGTCAGAGCTGCTCTGTCTTGGAGGAATTTGTGTTGCCTTACTACCAGAGTCTTACAGAATCGAAAGAATGCAGCGGGTGTAGAGCAAACCTGTGGACGACTCAACTTTGAGCCTTACTTGAGGAAAATATCCGTGAAACCACTTTATCTCAGTCCAGAAAATACCTGTCCTGACTCCGCTGTTAGTAAAGGTGTAGAAAGTTCGATTCCCTGCAAGGCTTGCTGCACCCAAAAAGCGATCTGGGATTACAAACACCTCACCTCAGCTTTGACGATGTCTGTCTTGACTCTATCTCAATCACAGCCAGCCCAATGAGGGTTAATCACCTCAGCTAGAAGACTCGCGGATTCACAGGTATTTGAGTTCACTTTGTTTACCTCTAATTAGGAATAATTTTATGACTTTGCAAACTGAGCTGACGGAGAAAGCAGTTGCTTCACGACGCAAACTGTTGAAATGGGGGCTATTGGGTGTTGGTGCAGCAGTTTTGGCGACAGTTCCTAAGCCACTCATGGCACAGACGAGCAGCAGTTTGACCCTGACCTTCAATGCCAACGATATCGGTATCCTCAACTTTGCCTTGCTCTTAGAGGAGCTAGAGTCAGCCTTCTATGTAGCGGCTGTTAAATCTGGCAAGGTGCGTGATCCCCAGGAACGTGAGTATTTGAGAGTGCTTGGCATTCATGAAGCAACTCATGTCACGTTTCTTCGTAAAGTGCTGGGCAGCAACGTGATTTTTCAAACCAATGACCTCAGCTTTAGGCGATCGGGCTTAAATGCTCTATTGAAGGATCGTGACACCATTCTCAAGACGGCTGTTTCTCTAGAGGATACGGGCGTTCACGCTTACAACGGTGCTGGAACACTTCTGACTGATCCAACCTATATTCTCGCGGCAGGCTCGATCGTATCGGTTGAAGCTCGTCATGCCGCTGGGGTTCGAGCCTTGCTCAAGCGCCCTGTTACGGAACTCGATCGCGAACGCTCCGTCAGCAACGCCAATCTCGATCCCAGCATCAATCCTTTGAAAGGGCGGGCTTACGACGAACTGTACACTCCCAAGCAAATCGTGCAGATTGTTGGCTCACTGAAGCTGATCAATAACCCCATCAATGGTGCCCTTGTTTCTTAGGACAGGGAGATTCACAATGGCAATTTTTTCAAATTTTGCAGTCAATCAGGCAACGAACCCTATGCAATCCCACTTTCAATTCTCTTCAACCAAGAGCCTAGAACAAGTCAGTACCCGAACCTTGTCTCTGATCGCCAGTGCTGCCTTCTTCTTGCTTTTCCTTGTCCTCTTTTCTTTCATCTCTCTGTTTACTACTCCAATTACACCTGCCTATGCACAGACTGCGACACTCACGCCCCAACAGGTTGTTGAGTATGCGCTCACTCTAGAGAAACTAGAGGATGATTTCTATCGTCGTGCGGTTCGTGCAACTCAAAACGGCGGATTGAAAAACGCCCCCAAACTTGCCAAGGATGTCATTGCCAACTATGGCAGGGATGAAGCTCAGCATGTTGTTGATCTGTCAGCCGTGCTGACCTCTCTGGGGGGTAATCCAGCCGCGATTACAATTCCAGCCAATCCCAACTATACTGCCATTAAAGGTCGCAATCCCTTTGCTAACATTAAAGATTTTCTTCTGGCGTTACAGTACGTCGAAGATTTAGGGGTGTCAGCATACAAGGGGCAAGTTCAAAATTTACAAGCCTCTGGAAATGATACGATTCTGGCGGGAGCACTGGAAATTCACACGATCGAGGCACGTCATGCTGCGGGTATCCGCTATCTGAGGCAAGAGCTGCTTGATGCAGACATTCGTCCCTGGATTCGCCGCGCCAATGAAGTGGTTTACAACGAGAATAAAAAGGGCTTTCCTATTGACTTTGCTGATGCAGCCTTTGATGGCTTCTCCACTCGTGATGAGGTGCTGGCACTTGTCGGACCTATCTTAAATCCGACTTCAACGCAACGGAGTGGTGAACGATCGTCTCCATCGGCTCTTGAAGGCAGCATTACTCAAGAAGACTGTCCGGCTGGAACCACTCTTGAGCTTGTTTCAGGAGGGTATATCTGTAAACCCTAGTCTGAATGTAGGATAGCAGAATCCTGTTCATTGTTGGATGCCAAGGTAAGTGAAGAAACTGGGAGAGATTATATCAAAATGTAGGATGAAAGGATAGTGTGAAACTGTCTGTTCTCCGAGCATTGTATATATCTTCCGGTTTCTTCTATTTATCTAGATTTACACCATCGTCTAAGTCATTATTGATTCTCCCTGAGTAGAACCATGCAAGCTGTGATTTCAGTTACATCGGCTTGGCAGCAGCTAAGAAATCGTGAAATCACTTGCGAAACAGCACTAAAGCTTCTGGTGACTGAACAAGGTGTCATTAGACTTGATTTGCTGGATGCAGAAGTCAGCTTTCGATTTTTCCGCGAACTTTCCGATCGCAAAGCTATGCCTCCTGTCGTGCCCCTACTGCTTTGGGGCAATAGTTACTATTTGGGCTGTCCCGTTTTTCTTGCTCCAGAAGAGATTGAGCAGTTGAGCGATCGCACCCTCACCAATATCAAAATTGTGCCAATTTCCGAGAGAAGCTATCGGATATGGCTGCGTACTCAAAAATTTAACGCTCACTCCATCAACTCTGCTTCTACAATCAATCCTTTAACGGGTGAATTAGAACAAGAGAACATTGGGGAAGTTGCAGAAGTTTACCTTTCAAAAGCAACGGATCAGATTGGTCGGATTAAAACTTTGATTTCTGGAGCGCTTCGCAATCGGGCAAGTGATATTCATCTTGAACCTTCATCCGAAGGATTGAGAGTACGCTATCGAATTGATGGAATTCTGCGCGATGTGACTATCTTACCTGTCGAGATTAGCCGCAGCGGCAAGCAAAAAGGTAAACAAAATCACATTTGTAAGGAGTGTGGACGACAGTTTGTTAATACCTATTCTCCGTCTACCGGATATTCTGATGAATTTAAGCGTGAGTGCCTCAAAATGT
>CASBQM010000771.1 GCA_949127645.1 Synechococcales cyanobacterium PMM_0036 | reverse complement strand
GGCTGAAAGGGAATCAACAGAATGCTGGTCTGGGTGGCTTTCTGAAAGTCAACGAGCGCTTGGGTCAAAACCTCTAGGCGTTGGGGGGTAAGCTGAGGATGCGATCGCAGTGCTACGGCAACCCTGGGGGCAGGAATGTCCCATAGCCCTGGCACCGGAACAGCTTCCAATGCCCAAACCGGATCGGCAGCCAGTGTAAAGGGAATTTGCCAGTTTGCTAGCCATGCCGCCGAGCCGCCGTCTCGAACGCTGATCGCCGTACAGCCCCTCAAGGCATTGCGGGTCATCTTCTGGGTGAGCGATCGCTGCAAAGGGCCAATCCCCTGCGCCCAGGCAATAGTCTTCAGCCCAAGCTGCTGAGCCAATCCCATCAATCCGCCGTAGTAAAAAGGATTGAGGACGCTGGTGGCATCCTGCATTAGGCTACCTCCTCCCCAAATGAAAGCATCCGATCGCCGCAACACCTGCAACACCTGAAATGACTTGCGCGGACAGGTTTCTACACCATAGCGATCGCTAGTCTCATCGGGATTGCCCGACAAAACGATCGGCTTGACGTGAGTAGGCAACATTTGCAGTAGAGTTGCCAATAGAGCCTCATCGCCACCGTTTCCCATGCCATAGTAGCCACACAACACTGCCCGCATCGCTAAACCAAACGCGTCTTGTCTTTCACAATACCTGTCTTTTACCCATACTTGTCATAACCACACTTGTCATAACCATACCTGTCGTAACCACACTAAAGCCAATGCACGCCCTTTCAATTCCCACCTGGATGATTCATGTTTCGAGCGTCATTGAATGGATTGCCGCCATCTGGTTGATCTGGACTTATGGCGAAATTAGCCAGAACCGGGCATGGCGATCGCTCTCTTTCGGGATGTTGCCTGCTCTCATCAGCGCTATGTGTGCCTGTACCTGGCATTACTTTGATAACGCTAAGTCTCTGGAGTGGCTGGTGACGCTGCAAGCTGCCACAACTTTGGGAGGAAATATAACGCTCTGTGCCGCCGCCTGGTGGATCTGGCGCAATTCGCCCACCCAAACTTTAAAACCTCAAGAACCTGAGTTTAAGTAAAGTCATGATGATGTCTCAAAGCGCGCTGTTCGCACTTTCTCTCTTTCCCTATTTGGGATTCCTCTGGTTTTTGACGCGATCGCGCCAAACGCCCCGACTTGCGCTCATCGGGTTTTATCTGACGCTGCTATTTGTCGCCGTCACCATTCCTGCCGGAATTTATGCCCAGGTGCATTACGGCACGTCTTTAGCCAACGTAGACTGGCTGCATGGCAGCGCCGAATCATTTCTTACCCTCGCCAATATCTTCGTCGTGCTGGGATTTAGGGAGGCGATCGCTCAGGCACAAGCGCCAAAAGCGGATTTGAATTCTGGGTTGGAAGCAAGCGAGAAAAGCGGTGATCCTGATGTTGCACCAGAATCTACCCTCTAATATCGGATAATCCGTTTAAGATTTGATATAGATTCGACTTACTGGCTAAAACTGCCTTCAAGTTTCTGACTACCTCCGTGCGCTGCCATGATTTGCTGCATCAATCCTCAATGCCAAAAGCCCCTTAACTCCGATGATGCCAAAATTTGCCAAACCTGTGGCTCTTCTCTGATTCGGCTAAGGGAGCGCTATCGGGCAATCCAGCCATTAGGACAAGGAGGATTTGGCAGAACTTACCTGGCGCAAGACGAAGATCGCTTGAATAGCCATTGCGTCATCAAGCAGTTTTCGCCGCAGGTGCAGGGCACGAAGTCAATGGAGAAGGCGATTCGGCTGTTTACACAGGAGGCAGTCCGGCTGGATGAATTGGCGGCTCATCCCCAAATTCCCAATCTGCTAGCCTACTTTGAGCAAGACGGATTTCTTTATCTGGTGCAGCAATTCGTTGAAGGGCAAAGCTTGCTTCAGGAAATGCGTCAGGCAGGTGCCTTTAATGAGCGGCAAATCCGAGACGTGCTTGCCGATGTTTTGCCTGTTCTACGCTTTATTCATAAGCATCAGGTGATTCATCGAGACATCACGCCCACCAATATTTTGCGCCGTAAAGCAGACGATCGCCTGATCCTAATAGACTTTGGGGTAGCCAAACAAATCGATGAAGAGGCAGGAGCCGAGCAGCCCGGTACGAGAATTGGGACAGAGGGCTATGCGCCGCTTGAGCAGTTTCGAGGGGGCAAAGCTTTTCCGGCTAGCGATCTTTACAGCCTGGGGGCAACCTGTCTGCACCTCCTGACCGCCACCCGTCCCGATAACTTATATGATCCGCTGAACGGACGCTGGATCTGGCGAGAGTATCTGCATAACCACGGCAAGAAGCCCGTGAGCGAGCAGCTCGGCTACATCTTAGATAACTTACTGCGCGATCTGGTGGGCGAACGCTATCAGTCTTCAGATGAGGTCATGAGAGACTTAAATGCCGACTCCTTCCATCCGCCTGATCAGGTTGCAAATTCGGTTAGAGCTGGGAGTTTACCTTCTCAATCGGTTCATCAGCCTGCTCATCAGCCTACTCACCAGCCCATGCCACCTTTTCCATCGGCAAACCCGAACGCCGCTAAGCTTCCAGTTTCCAAGCCCGCAATTTCTAAGCCTGCAATTTCCAAGCCTCCAGTCTCTAACCTCCCCGTTTCTCAAACTCCCGTATCTAAGCCTCCTACTTCCAGTCAGCCTGTATCCCAATCCACGCCAGCCCGTCTCTCTGGCTCATCTCGCTGCATTCAGACTTTAACAGGACACACCTCATGGCTCACAGATGTAGCTATCAGTCAATCTACTCCGACTTTTGCCAGCAGCAGCCTAGATGACACGGTAAAAATCTGGAACCTGAACACAGGTGAAGAGCTGGTGACTTTGAGGGGGCATACCAAGGGCGTAAACACGATCGCCATTAGTCCCAACGGTCGCTTTTTGGTCAGCGGCAGCGATGATTACACCGTTAAAATTTGGAATTTTCTCAACGGCGCATTGCTCAAAACTTTGACTGGGCACTCCAGAGATGTGACTGCGGTTGCTATTAGTCCCGATGGGCGAGTCCTAGTCAGCGGAGGCGAAGATCGAACCATTCGTTTATGGGATCTGCATACAGGTGCGCTGCTGAAGGTGTTAAGCAACTCGTCAGGGATGATTAAGTCGATCGCTCTAAGTCCAGACGGTAATTTTTTGGCAAGCGGTGGATTAGATCACAAAGTCAATCTATGGAATCTGAAGACAGGCGAACCGCTGCAAACTTTAGTCGGTCACATGAGCCACTTACACAGCATCGCCTTCAGCCCACGGGGACAAGTTCTGGCAACTGCCAGCAAAGATAAAACAATCCGTCTCTGGAATCTGCAAACGGGAGATCTGCTGCGTACCCTAAGCGATCACACGCGGGACGTAAACGCGATCGCTATCACCCCCAACGGCAGAACGCTGATTAGCGGCAGTAGCGACACCACCCTCAAACTCTGGGATCTCACCAGTGGCAAAGTCATAGATACCTGGAAAGAGCATCTGGACGCAGTGAATGCGATCGCCCTAAGTCCAGATGGCAAGCTGCTGGTGAGCGGCAGCTCTGACAAAACTATTAAAATTTGGCAGCTTCAGACCTGATGTGGATTTGAATGCTCCTTGTCTCTTTGACCCCCAACCCATTCTCCCCTCGTGGGCTATTGTGTATACATATCTCTTAATCAAGCTTGAACGGGCTACAAGATGTATAACGATCGCAAAGAGACTTATGTATACACGGTAGCCCCTCATGGGAGAGGAGCTAGAAGTCTCTCTCCTACAGGAAGATAAGAGATGAGGGAAGTTTGGGTTTCCTAAAGTCAATTAGCTTGCGACAACTGTGATTTCGATCGTTGCTACCACTTCAGGATGAAGCTTGATGTCGAGTCGGTAAGAACCTAATTTGTTGATTTCGGGAACGGTGATGTCACGACGATCGATTTCAATTCCCACCGCAGATTTGATCACTTCTGCAACGTCTTGATTGGTGACGGTTCCAAAGATCGATTCGTTTTCGCCTTCCTGCTTAGCGATCGTCAGAGAAGTTGCTTTCTCTAAAGCCAATTTCTGAGCTTCGGCTTCAATCTTCAGCTCTGCCAAACGCTTTCTTTCAGCTTCCCGTCGTCGCTCTACTTGCTTCAAAATTCCGGGCGTGGTGTGAACTGCTAGCTTCTGAGGCAGCAGATAGTTACGGGCATAGCCAGGAGCAACCTCAACCAAATCGCCTACTCGACCGAGCTTGCTGATATCTTTACTTAAGACCAACTGAATTCGTTTTGCCATGAGCGTTTCCCTAATATCTACCCTTAAATCTTTAGCCCTGCTATATGACGCTATAGTTTAGCCATCTTCTCGCCAGTCTATTATCCTACCGAAAGCTTGTGAGCGATCGCAACCTATTGACTTAAATT
>CASBQM010000770.1 GCA_949127645.1 Synechococcales cyanobacterium PMM_0036 | reverse complement strand
TTTCTCTAACGATGGACCGTTGATTCATAGAACAGCAACCTTGGGCACTCTAAACTACCACTCTAGGTGATCTAAATGGTAAATTTATTGCCAGAAATCACCTAAAGCCAGTGTGTGCTGATCTGGAGAAAATTGCCATCACCTGACGGGAGAGTGCGATCGGGCGATCGCATCGCCCGATCGCAGACTAGCCGCTGTTCTAGTGGGTGTCAGATCTCTGATGGAGAGCAGCTTCAATGCGAGTGAGGCGATCGAGAATTTCTCGCTGATAGTCATTTTCAGAATCGGCAGTTTGGCGCTCTACAGTCAGGCTACCGCTGGTCTCTAAAATTGCTGCTTTCACCTCTACCAGATTTTCAAACCCCTGACGGCGAAGGTTTGTGCGCAGTTCAGCTTCGGTGATTACCTCTTTATCTAGATTTTCATGAAGAATGCGACCGTTGTTCACCAACAGCGTCGATTTTCCCTCAACCAAATGCTCAATTTTGGGATATCGGTACGCCAACCGAACAACTGCATAGTTTGTGATTAGCAGAGCCGCTGCGCCAATTAGCCCTCCTGAAACCGAGTTGTCATCGCCAATAATGGCATTTTGAACCGCATTCGAGAGCATCAATAGCACCACCAGATCAAAGCCTGTCATCTGTCCCAGCTCTCGCTTGCCACCAAGGCGTAGAGCCACCAGCAAGAAAAAATAGACCAGCACAGGACGAATAATCTTTTCTAAAACTGGGATATTGGGTATCCATAAATCTTGAAAAAGCCCCATTGCCACATTGTCCTTAGAGAAAATTCTGCATTTTAGATCTCGTATGTGCTGCATCACACATACGTCTCACAATTTTTGCAGCATATTCGCTTTGAGGAAATCATGTTTCAAATTTGCTATTTATTTTTGGCAATTTATTTTAAAAAAGCGTATCTCTTAGCTAACTAGCAAGCTTTTGCCTTTCATCTCGTAGCTCTCTTCTCCCGTGCGGAGGAGAAGAAGAGCCAGATTCCTAGAGTCAAGAACTCTAGTGCGGGATTAAGGTGAAGGCAGTTTCCAGCCATTATCCGCCAATATGAACATTGGATTTGCCAGCATCAGATTTTTCGCAGAGAGATTTGATTAACCTAACTGCGGTCAAAACACGTTCGATTAGCTCTGCATTGGAACCCTGATGCCGAAAAAGAAGTTTGGTCTCGTCGAGCAGCAAATCGGTGGACAGCAGATCAATAGAATCATCTTGAGATGAAAGCGTTTCAGAGAATAGCTGGAGTTGTTGCGGCATAAAGTTTCTGAAGGTAGGGCAAGCAATAGAACAATTGTACTATATTCATTAACTTTCAACTAGCAGCTCTCAGTTAAAAAAACTGGGAATAAATCTTTCCTGGGCGTTGCTGAATATAAGTATGAATTGCCCTCATCCCCAACCCTTCTCCCTAGGGAGAAGGGAGCTAGAACTCTTGTCCCCTCTCCATTCGGGAGAGGGCTAGGGTGAGGGGCAGTCTAAGAATTCATCCCTCAATTCAGCAACGCCTCCTTCCTGAAACGCTTGAAGCTATAGCTAGAGTTTCCTGAAAATTTTGGATGACTTTAGGCAATTTGATAGAGAATGGTCGAGTTATTGAAAGCTGTATGCCGTGAATTTTGGTCAATTTCCACCTCCGCTCATGATTGATGCCCCCCTCACAGGAAAAACGATACTGACGACCCGTGCTGCCGGACAATCCAGCCAGTTTGCGCAACTGCTTCAGCGGCAGGGCGCAACGGTGATAGAAGTCCCTGCCCTGGAAATTTATCCTCCGACAAGCTGGGCGGCGTTGGATGGGGCGATCGCTCAGCTCCACGCCTTTCAGTGGCTAATTTTGACCTCTGTGAATGCGGTAGATTATTTCTTTGAGCGGCTGATCCTTCAGGGCAATCCGGCGATGGCAGATCTAAAAATTGCCGTGGTGGGTCAAAAAACGGCGGCTCGGCTGATGCAGCAGGGCATCACGCCCAACTTTATTCCGCCCAGCTTTGTTGCCGATTCCTTAGTGGAGAGCTTTCCCGATCGCCCCCACCTAGCTAACCTGAAGATTCTGTTTCCCCGCGTCGAAACTGGAGGACGAGAGGTGTTAGTGAAAGAATTCACGGAAGGCGGCGCAGAAGTGGTTGAAGTGGCGGCTTACCAGTCTGGCTGTGCCCAAGCGATCGCTCCCCAAGTCCTGGAAGCGCTGACTCACGGCAAGGTTGACATTGTAACTTTTGCCAGCTCCAAGACGGTGAAATGTTTTGCTCAGATGGTCGGAACGGCTCTACCAGATTGGCAGTTGCCTGAGGCGATCGCCATTGCTTCAATTGGGCCGCAAACTTCGGCAAGTTGCCAAGAGCTGTTTGGACGAGTGGATATTGAGGCTTCAGAATACACGCTGGAGGGGCTGACTCAGGCGATCGTCCACTGGGCAAGTCTTTGGGCAGGTCGGCATGGGTAGACGAGTGATTGGCATCACGGGCGGCGTGGGCATGGGCAAAAGCACAGTTTCAAATTATCTAGGGGCGCGTAATCTGCCTGTTCTGGATGCCGACCTCTATGCACGTGACGCGGTGATGCTGGGTTCGCCGATTCTAGGGCACATTATCGATCGCTACGGTACTTCGCTTTTACGACCTGATGGCAATCTCGATCGCCCTTGCCTAGGCAAAATCATCTTCAGCAATACCGCAGAAAAGCTGTGGCTAGAACAACAGATTCATCCCTATGTGCGCGATCGAATCACGACCGAGCTGCAAAAGCTGACTAGAGATATTGTGGTCGTCGTCGTTCCCCTATTATTTGAGGCGCAAATGACGGATTTGGTGACGGAAATCTGGGTAGTGCGATCGGATCTTGCCCAGCAGCAGCAGCGGATGATGGAGCGCGATCGCCTCTCGCTACCCCAAGCCCAAGCCCGGATCAACAGCCAAATGGCGATCGAGCAGAAGGTAGCTCAAGCAGACGTGGTGCTGGATAACTCTACGACTTTGGAAAACTTGTATCAGCAGATCGATCAGGCGCTGAACCGAAATTTATAGACCGCCCACACTCACAGTACACAACCAACTTTGATAACTCAATCAATCATGTAGCATTTAGGTAGAAGAATTTGAAAGGGGTAGATAGCAAGCTGTCTACCCCCAACTAAAGCTCGTTTCTTTCTAAGGCTTCAATAGCTTATAAATACCAAACCCAACCGCGCCTACCACAACAGCAGGCAAAGCAGCAGAGGCAGCAACAACTGCAACGCCACCAGCCATACCAGCACCACCAGCCGCAAGAGCACCGCCACCTAAAGTTGCCAGAGCAGAACTTGTAGCTGCGGCTCCATAAATACCGACAGCATTTGCAGCGGCAACTGCACCTCCGTAAACTGTGGAAGCTGTTACGACACCTGTAGCAACACCCGTGACACTAGCAGTTCCCATAGCAACTACATCACTACTTTTCATGGTATTGAACTCCTGAGATTTTAGTATTGTCATCAATAAACAAAATGGCTACTGTTCTTTGCTAAGAAACTTGTGAGCCTGATAACTTCCATAAGTCAAGAGCGCTCCTACTGCTACAATCCCACCCACTGGAAGAG
>CASBQM010000769.1 GCA_949127645.1 Synechococcales cyanobacterium PMM_0036 | reverse complement strand
GCATTGAGTACGGCATGGGTGCAGCCGATCGCCTTGAGGTGGGCAATCGCATATTGAGTTAATTGCGTTGCAATCCCGCGACGGCGAAAAGCAGGTTCCACATAAACACCCCATATGTATCCGTCACAGCGTTCGATCGCGGTCATGATACTGGGATACAATCCTGCAAATCGCTGACATCCGACCGACCCAACCAGGCGATCGTCTAACTGTGCCACAAACGCTTGATAGTCTAGTTCTTTACGCGCTTGCCTCATGAACTGCAATACGGTTTCTTGCCAACGGACGATTATTGCGTCAGGGGAAACGTGATTGTCGAGCCACATTTGATAGAAGTGTTCAGCAATAAGGGCATCTTCTTGGAGTGTTGCAGCTCTGATCTGAATGGCTAGATGGGTTGACATAGCTTAGGTTGGCATACCTGAAAGGCTGAAATTTTGCTAGGGTTAGCTTAATTTATTAAGTGGACTCCCACAAGAGCCAATTTAGCCCTCTAGGCTAAGTCCACTTTGAGGTAAAGATGTAGGGGCAAGCAGTAAAGTTGCAAACCTATGGATTTACCGATCGCCCTCGATAGTCAACTGCCACAGCCGCTTCATACACAGCTCTATGAGACATTGCGGCAAGCTGTTCTGACCGGGAGACTGCTGCCAAGTCAACGCGTTCCCTCAACGCGATCGCTTGCCCAATCTCTGGGGATTTCTCGCACCACAGTAACTCAAAGCTATGAACAGCTTTTGAGCGAAGGATATTTGCAGGCGATTGCCGGGTCTGGCACCTATGTCTGTGCCCAACTGCCTGACGATTTGCTATGTTCTACCCAAGTAGAGCTGAATACAAAGCAAGACCCTCTGCCTGTAAAGCTCTCGCAGCAGGGCACCCGACTAACTCAAGCGCTCTTCTCAATCTCATCAGAACCCCAATCTGTCATCAGCTTTCGCTATGGACGACCCGCCCTCAAGGATTTTCCCGTTGATCTGTGGCGCAGACTATTGTCTCGCTACTGCACGGCAGGCTCAGACTGGTTAGACTATGCCAGCGATTTTCGGGGATATTTCCCTCTACGAGAGGCGATCGCCCGTTATGTAGCACGGGCACGAGCCGTACGATGTGACCCGGAGCAAATCATTATCACCAATGGCACCCAGCAAGCCCTAGATTTAGTCATGCGGCTCCTAATTGATCCAGGAGATGCTATCGCCGTAGAAGATCCAGGTTATCTGAGCGCCCGCCGGGTTTTTCTCAGCTATGGGGCAGATCTGCGACCGATTCCAGTCGATGAATCGGGGTTGAGAGTGGAATTTCTAGGGAATGGCGAGAAGAAAAATGGCGACAAGAAAATCCGATTGGTTTACGTTACGCCTTCGCATCAGTTTCCTACCGGGTCTACGCTATCGTTACCACGCCGTTTGGAGCTATTGGCATGGGCACAGCAGAACAATGTTCTAATTCTGGAAGATGATTATGATAGCGAATACCGCTACGGAGATCGTCCTATTCCTGCTCTACAGGGCTTAGATCGTCACCATGCCGTGATTTATATCAGCACTTTTTCTAAAGTCTTATTCCCTTCTTTGCGAATTGGCTATCTAGTGGTGCCTTCCCACCTGGTAGTGCCATTTACTCAAGTGAAATGGTTGAGCGATCGCCAACTCCCCACCTTAGAACAGCAGGTTTTAGCTGAGTTTATTGCAGATGGACATTTAGAGCGCCATATTCGCAAAATGCGATCGCGTTATGACCAGCGCCGTCAAGTTTTGGTGCAGGCTTTGAAAGCACATTTTGGCGATCGCGTCAGGGTGCTGGGCGAGAAAGCGGGTCTTCATATTATGGTAAAAATGGACATTGCTTTAGGTGACGAGGAAATCATTAGGCGTGCAGCCAGTGATGGCATAGGGCTAATGTCTGCCCGCCCTTGTTACCTAAATTCAAGCTGCAATTCAAGCTGCAATCCAGACCCTAAAGCAGAGAGATCCTGTGAGTTCATTTTTGGCTACAGCGAATTAGATGAACCACAGATTCAAGCAGGAATTAGTCGATTAGCAAAAGCATTAGAATTATAGCTTTGCGCAGCCCTGCATAAAGCCAAGCAAAAGCCCCTGCGATCGCAGAGGCTTTTGAAGTTTAGAGGTAGAGGTGGGTACTAATTTTAATCTTTCCAACTTTACTCTTTGCTGCTGGCTAGACGGCGCTACGACGACCGATTGCATAGTAGATCCACAGAGCAACGATCGCGCCCAAAACTGCGATGAAAACGCCGCCAATGCTAAGACCGGGTGCAGTCAACGCTAAGGCTCCTGTTGTAAAGAAGGTATAGAGGCTTCCACCTACAAATGCACCAATGACACCAAGGATCGTTGTTCCTATAAATCCACCGCTCTGATAGCCAGGGAAAATTGCTTTTGCAATAACGCCAGCCAATAGACCCAATACAATCCATGCCAAGATATTCATTCTTTGTCTCCCGTGAAAACTTTATGCTTAAGACAGCTTTAACGATGAATAATCATTCACCTTGCATATAACGATATCAATTGGCTGCCCTTTACATGGACTACCGAAAGATAGACATCGTTTCTTCCTTGAGGATGAGATGCGGGTTGATAAAGCTTAAAAGGGTTGGGGATGAGAGACGAAGATTCGTCAGTCAACCAGTGATCTGCTGACCTATTGCCAACCCAAATGGCTAACAGGTGTCAAAGGAAGCTCAATCACAAAGCGCACCTCGCCAGAATCACTCTGTACAGCGATCGCCCCCCCTAAGCAGACTATTTGTTTTTGAACGAGGGCAAGTCCTAAGCCTGTGCCTCTCTGATGGTAATAATTTCCTAGAGAGGCTGCATTTACGAGGCTAGGTGCCCGATAAAACTTGTCAAAGACGTGAGGCAATTCGTTAGGCAAAATCTCAATGCCCGTATTGCTCACGATCCATCGCAGGGTTCTGGCTGCGTCTGGCTGAGTTTCGACCTGAGCGCTAATGACGATCACACCCTGAGGCGGTGTGTACTTACAGGCATTATTGAGCAGCTCACTAAAGGCAGAGGTGAGAATCGTGCGGTCTGAAATGAGAGGCGGCATATCTTCTGACACCATTACCCGAATCTGGATCTGCTGCTGCTCAGCTCGACCTTCGTAGGCTTCAATTACCTGCGGAATCCATTCTGACAGCACGATCGGTGTCCAGTCAAACAGAGTAGCATTGGCTTCTAAGCGCTGGATCTCTAAGAGATCATTGACCAGATTTAGCTCTTGATCGCACTCGCTACGCAGAATTTTGAGATAACGAGTAATGCGATCGCTTGAGGTATCCCCCTCCGATTCTTGGGGCGATAGCCGCTGTCTATCTAAACTCATCTCCAGCATATGAATAGACATCTTAATGTTGGCTAGAGGCGATCGCAATTCATGAGAGACCGTGCCGAGAAAATCATCTTTGAGCTGGCTAAGACGCTGGAGTTCTGACATTTGAGACTCTAGAAGCTGGGTTCGCTGTAGGGCGATCGCGCGTTCTTGCACAAGCTCTCGTTCAGCAACATCTCGAAAAACCACCACTACGCCTATAGTGTTGCCCTGATTATCCTTTAAGGGGGCAGCGCTGTCTGCAATAGGAATTTGCCTCCCGTCTTTGGTGATCAACAAAACGGGATTCACCAAATAGACTGTTCTGCCCGTACGCAGCACTTCTGTCACGGGATTTTCTAGCGGCACATGGGGACTCTGTTCATCTACTAGCTGAAAGACCTGCAAAAGCGGGTGATTGACTGCTTCCTCTAGTGTCCAACCCGTCAAAGCTTCAGCGACTAAGTTAAGAAACTTAACTTGTCCCTGGGCATTGGTAACAATTACGCCATCGCCGATCGCCTTGAGAATCGTGTTGACCCAGCGCTGTTGCTCAATCAATGACGTTTGCTGATGCTGACGTTGCAGGGCGTTTTTGATAGCAATGTAAAGATCCCGCTCTTTGATCGGCTTAAGAATATAGCCAAATAACTCGCTGTCTGTAGCGCGATCGACGGTTGCCGTATCCGAATAGCCCGTGGCATAAATCACCGGAATCTGAAGCTCATTCCAGATGTGCTGTGCCGCTTCTACCCCGTCCATCCCGCCCTCTAAGCGAATATCCATTAGCACAATGTTGGGGCAGAGATCTCTAGCTTTAGCGATCGCTTCTTCTCCAGAGGTTGCTACACCCGCAACAATGTAGCCCAAGCCCTCCAGGCAAGCCTTAATGTCGCGGGCAACAATGCGCTCGTCTTCTACAACTAGTACGTGAACAGGTCGCGCTAGTTTCTGAGCATTGGGCTTTTGTTCAGAGGGCAACTGCTCACGGGGCATATGAACCTCCTGGAAACGTAATGTTAAACTGCGTACCTGCATTGCAGCTAACTTGGAGCTTGCCCTTGAGCTGAGCGACAAAATCTTCAACAAGCTGCAAGCCTAGCGTTTCGGGATCGGAAGCATCAGAAGGGGCTGAGATCCCTATGCCATTATCACCAACAATCAGCGTGATTTGCGCATCCTCTCCATATTTCATTTCAACATCAATTTTCCCAGCCGTTGCTGATGGAAATGCATACTTCAGCGCGTTAGAGACCAGCTCATTAATAATTAATCCACAGGGAATGGCTTTGTCGATATCTAGAGAAATTGGCTCAACTCTGGTCTCTAGTCTAATGTGCCTCTCGCTAATATTGTAAGTGCTAAACAGATTGCTGACCAGTCCAGGAATGTATTCGGCAAAGTCAATACTTGCGAGATTTTTAGAGCGATAGAGCTTTTCATGAATTAAGGCGATCGTTTCAATTCGGTTTTGGCTTTCTAGCAGAGCTTCAACGGCTTGAGGATCGCTAAGCTGGCGGCGCTGCAATCGCAGAAGACTATAGACGATCTGCAAGTTATTTTTGACCCGATGGTGAATCTCTTTAAGCAAAACCTCCTTTTCTCGGAGGGATTGCTGAATCTGCCGTTCTGACTGTTTGCGATCGCTGACATCGCTAACGCGCACCAGATTAATCATCTTGCCCCCAACCTGAACGACGTTTGCATTCAAGTAGCCCCAAAAAATGCGACCCGCTCTGGTGCAATATTCAATTTCTCGGCTCCAAAAGCCCTTACTTTTCATCTCTTGAGTGATTGCCTCTAGCTCCGCATCGCTAAACTGTTCGCGTTGCAGGGTATGTCCTGCAATATTAATCAGCTCATTTTTGCTGGCAGCTTCAAACATTTCCACGGCGCGACGGTTGCAGTCTAGCGTCAGCATCGTCTGAGAATCGACCAGAAAAATGGCATCGGTTGATTCATCAAAAATGGCTTCCTTCAGGTCACGGCTGCGAATTAGCTCTAGCTCAGTCTGTTGGCGATCGTTCATCTGTTTTTGCAGCTCCCGATTAGCAATCTCCAGTTGGGCAGGGCTAGGCAGAGCCAACGCTTTTGGAACTAGCCAAAAAAGCGCAACAGCCGTTCCTAAGGAGATGAGAGCCGTGATCGCCTTAATGCCTCCAGCGAGCCAGTAGACCGGGTGCCAAAGCGTCCAAACTTCTAAAAGATGCGTTGTACCACAGGCTGTAATAAAAGCGCTAAACATCAAGAATATCCAGTTGAACGGCAAATCTTGCCGCTGCTGCACAAAATAAAACAAGATGAGCGGAATGGAGTAGTAAGCCAGAGCCGTCCCTAAATCCGAAAGGATATGCAGCCACACCAGCGTGGGGTTCCAAAGATAGCAATGCCCGTGAGGCATGAATGTACCTGTCCCAAACAGATTTTGAATCAGTTCAAGCATAGAAGCCTCTCGACGGTATCAGCTTTTTCCAGGTCGTTTTCCAGCTTTTCCAGCTCATTTTTCCCCAATCATGGTTTTCAAAGTTAAAGGCTCAGAACTAAGAGCAATAAATCCGTCAAAAGCCACGCAACTCCAAGGAAAGACTCATTTTTCAGCCAAATGATGTAACTAATCTAAGCCTAAATGCTGTTGTAATGCTGAACTTCAAGTAAGCTTGCTATTGACTGTATCTTATTTCTTAAGAGTTTTCTAGGTCGAACAAAACGCGCGTACTATAGTAATGAGAAGCAGCGATCGGGAGTTTTGACCATGCATCTGCTCTTAATTGAGTCCCCCGGTAAGATCGCTAAGCTCAAACAAATTTTGGGTAGTGGCTGGATTGTGAAAGCCAGTATGGGTCATGTGCGAGAGCTAGCCGACGATGGCGAGGATGCCCTCGGTTTTGACCTCATAGAAAACAGCGTCCAGTGCCGCTATGTGCCGCGAGGTGCCAAGGGGAAGCAGGTGCTTGCCGAACTGCGACAGGTGGTGAAACAAGCCGATCGCGTGTTCTTAGGATGCGATGAAGATCGAGAAGGAGAGGTGATTAGCTGGCATCTGGCGCAGGAGTTGCGGTTAAAAAATCCGCAGAGAGTGGTGTACCACGAAATTACTGCCGATGCCGTGAGAGCCGCGATCGCCCAGCCGCGCCCCCTCAATGCCAATTTGATCGCTGCCGGACGGGCTAGAGACTGTCTAGATAAGCTTGTGGGCTACCGAGGCAGCAAGCATATCGTCTGGAAGCTCAACATTGGCGCAAAATCAATGGGGCGAGTGCAGAGCGCCACCCTGCATTTGCTGTGTCAGCGAGAGCGAGAG
>CASBQM010000768.1 GCA_949127645.1 Synechococcales cyanobacterium PMM_0036 | reverse complement strand
TAGTCATAGCTACACCCGGTATAGCCAGGGTCGCGGTGGCATCATCTACCGCTAACCCGGTTGTCACCGTGTTGGTAACAAGGTTTGGCACATAATTATTAGGTACTAGCGTCTGGTAACAAAACTGTGGCTTATCCCCATTAAAAAGGAGACCCGCTTTCAGAGCGGACGGAATACTCCCTCTGGCGGTTATTACCACCGTCAAATCTGGATTTGCCGCGTAATTTACCCCGGCCAGAGATAATTCTCCACCCGGTAATAAACTGGCATTATTAACGACAACGGCACTTGTAGCGGTATTAGTCACAGTTGCGGTAAGGCTAACCAGACTACCCGGCACATTCCACACCTTTACTTTATCCCAGGTTACTGGATGTGCTTGACCATCGCAATAGAACTGGCTGGGCTGCACCTGTAGTGTCACCTTCTGTTTGGCATAACAGGGGGTTTGCCCAGTATCCGGGTCAAAGCTCCATAGTATTCCTAAATGCCCTAACCCATACATACACCCGTCACTTTCAACATAGTTGTAGTCACCGGGAATAAAGCCCCAGGATTTAGGGCTACCAAACCCGGCACACTGGCTCTGAGTATTGAAGTCATAGCAAATCGCCCGGCTAACCCCTGGATTATCCGTAGGCTGCCCGCCAACTTTGTTCCACTCGTAACCGGGCAGATATAGCCGATTTGTGGCAGCTACCACATAACCACGATAGTAAAAAGTGTTGTCAGGGCTGGCTATACCGTTTAGAAGTCCGGGCGGACTGCCTGCTGCATTTCCAGTAGTTGCGTCATAACAGGTGGGGGCGCGATTAGCCACATAAATAGCACACACAGCCACTGTTACCCCGGCGGCATTATTCCAGGGGAATATCCAGTGAGGTTGGTTCTTAGGGGCAGTATTGTTGGGTGGAATATTTCTTACTCCACTCGCCCAGCCGTTAGTGCATCTCTGGTTGATAGTGGCATCGAAACAATACAAATACAGATTGTCGCCACCACCTCCCGGCTCTGCCACATTGTAAAAGATTTTAGTACCATTCACCACGATACCGTCCCCGGAACCAATATGGTCGGGAAAGTTCCCCGGCACTGAACGAATGTTGTAAGGAGAGCCAGGGCATAGGGCGTTATTGGTGACACTAAAACAGCCCACCAACCAATGAAAGGTATGCATGTATATGCGGGTATCGCCGTTGACTGTCACCAGTTGGAGGCCACCAGCAGGCGGTGTGAAAGAGGGACTGGCTGCCGCCCCACTAACATAGGTGATACTACCTGTTTGAGTGTCAGTATCAAGATTGTAGCGATTGAGCAAAGTACGCTGACCAGCATAATCGGTAGTAGCATAGTACATAAGGTTGCCTACCACTACCTCATAGGCATCGTAGGGAGTACCCGCACTGATGGCTTTTGGGAATGGCCCGCCGGTGGTGCAATTAGCGTTGGTGGTCATATCCACACAACCCAGAATATTCCCTCCAGTGGCATGATGATAAAGGTTATATATCCTGTTTCGAGTAGGATAAACAATCGGTCGCCACCCATCTCCACCAGTTTGACTGTTGACAGCCTGGAGAGCAGAGGGGTTAATATCTGCAATTGCACCTTTGGACGGAACTACGCCGCTGCTTTGTAAGTGGGTAACTGCCGGGTCGGTAGGGCTACCAGTTGGAGTATAGGTATAACCACTGCCCCCATTATTGCTATAGCCTTTACTCCAACCGGGAGGGGTTTGGAGGCTACCAGTTACAAACTGCTGTCCGTCCCGAATCTGGTCGGTGAGGGTTACAGTTTGGGGAGTAGCCGCCGCCGTGTCATAACCTACCACCCAATTAACGGTATTGCCGCGCTGGGTAACAGTAGTGCTACCGGTAGAGCCATCCCTACCAACTTTGGTTAAATCTCCCGGTGTAGCTTGCACCGGCGAAACGGTAGGGAAAAATAACTGAACCAGAATTAGCAGGATTAGCACAAGCCTACCTACATCAGGTGCTTTCCAGCCTTTAGTTGTGTGCTTCATAATAAGTAAAATGGGTTGTCGCCCACTTTTCCCCTTTCTTGCTAAGGAATAAGTACAACGAGCCGGGCATAAAAAATGCAGCCCCGGCCAGGCTGCGTGCTTTGATATAATGATATGTTCTATTACCTGTGGCGGACGGTGACATGCTGCCGTCCTAACTAAAGACTATT
The DNA here is from genome assembly GCA_949127645.1 of Synechococcales cyanobacterium PMM_0036. GTDB lineage: Bacteria > Cyanobacteriota > Cyanobacteriia > Elainellales > Elainellaceae > Drouetiella. Next base: position 417 of record CASBQM010000768.1, on the reverse strand, counting down.
GTAGCTTCAGTCAACCCGCCTCCCGCAGGGAAGGAGGGACAGAGGTTGAGCCAGTTGGTGTTTCTGCGAGTTGCAAACTACTAATTACCAACCGTTTCAGTATCGCGATTCCTTCTCGCAACTGGGAGTAATCCTCTGTAGTCAGGTTACGGGGAATGCCTACCAACTCCAAAGTCAGCCCCAGCACCAGCAACCGTTCCGCCGCCTGTGAACTTGTTTCCCTGAGTCTCTCAAGTATCACCGAGGATAGTCCACTGGTATAATTTAAGTGAACAGGCAGTAGCTGCATTAGTGCTTCTTGCCTACCCAATACAGTGTTAAATAGCCCGTACAGCTTGGTCATTTCCTCAAGCTCTGCCTTCAGGTTAGAAAATTCATCCTCAGTCAGATTACGGTGCAAGCCTAGCAATAGCCCCC
>CASBQM010000767.1 GCA_949127645.1 Synechococcales cyanobacterium PMM_0036 | reverse complement strand
GATCCATCCCATGCTGATCTTCTAGATCATTGATCACAATACCCACACTGACCGTAATGTGAATCAAATCGCCTTCTATGAGGAAGGGCTTTGACAAGGTGCTAAGCAGCGTTTGAGATAGATTAATCACACTCTCAAACGAGGTGAGTTCAATACGAGCGATCGCAAATTCATCTCCATTCAAATGTGCTAAAACATCAGTCTCAGAGATACAGCTTGTCAATCGTTGGGCAACTCCTCTGAGCAGCAAGCTTGATTTATTGCGATCTAACGCATGACACATAGAGGTGAATTCGTCGATTCCTAACGAAAGAACGGCAACGAGCCGCTGACTGTTCTGAGGCTGAGATAATGTTTGATAGAGGCGATCGCAAAACAAATTCCGATTGGGCAATCCCGTGAGCGCATCATAGCTGCTGATGTAATGAATCAATTCATCCAACTGGTGAAGCGTTTGGGACGTATTTGCCATCAATGCGCCCACTTCGTCAGTAAATTCAGTGGGCAATTTCGGTAAGGCTTGGGTGTTCAGATAGTCTTGCAGCGCTGTAGAAGTCAGAATAACGGGGCAAAGAAGACGACGCAGCGAGTAGAGGGTTATGCCCGTACCCCCCAAAGTTGCTAACAGTGCAATACCCAAAACGCGCACCGTCATTTCCCAAGAATAGGTGTTTGAGAGGATGAAACTGAGAACTAGAGCAAGCAGTGGTACGTGCGTTCCTAAAAATGCCACTATCATTATTTTGGCAACATAGCTTCCTTTGAGAAATTTGAAACGAGCTAAAGATGCGTATAGACCAAGTTTGGGATAAAGATTCATGGTTGATTAAGAGTTAAGAGCTAAGCGCCAGAAAATGAATAGTTAGGATGCTAAGCAACAGAGCTTTCACCTATCAAATCAGATCTGAAAAAGATTGCCCTAACGAATGCATCCATTTCCTATGATCAGCTTTGTTGTCAATATTTCTCATCGCAGAATTACTGAGTTATGTGTAAAATACGAGTGAATTATTGTCCTTTCTACTTCAGAACGGTGAATCACTGGATGCAACTTGCAAATTTTCCTGTAAGCCTTTGATAGAGAGCCTAGAGAGCGATCGCGCCTTGACCAAATGGGATTCATGAAACTCAAATTTGGCTGCAAAACGCACATGACTTGCTGAAAGATACTGATAGTAAATCACCTTGCCTAGGGCTACTATGCGTAAATACTCTCAGCCAAATTTCTCAGCTAAGATTAATAGTCTGCAAAGCAAGCGCTTGACTGATAAGTTTGGATGTCGATTAGGAAAAATGGGCAAACCGTGAAAGACACAAACGCAAAAACTGTAGTTCGTAAAGCTAATCTGCTGCTCTACGCATCGGTGCAGTTTGTAGTTTTAACGATCGCCGCTATGTTCACTTATCCCGGCAGCGCTAAATTTGAGCCACAGAGCGATCGCTACCTATTTTTCCAAAACTTTTTCAGCGATCTAGGCGCAACCAAGACCTACTCAGGTCTCAGCAACATTTCCTCAATGGTAATGTTTATCATTGCTCTTTCCTCGGTTGGACTGGCGCTCCTACTGTTTTCAACTACCTGGAAAGCGATCGCTAATCAAGAGGGCGATCGTATTTTTGGGTATGCGGCTCAGGTGTTTGCTGTGCTAAGCGGTCTTTGCTTTATCGGCATTGCAGCAACGCCTTGGGACTTGATGCTGTCTGCTCACAACAGCTTTGTGAAGGCAGCATTTAGCCTGCTGCTAGGGTTTATCGTTTGCCTGAGTGCGCTACAGATGAGAAATCTTTGGCAAAAGCAGTATCTTATACTCAACTTTCTTTATCTAGTGATTCTGTCAATTTATATCATGATTCTGTTCTATGGACCAGGACTAGAAACGCGGGCAGGGCTAGAATTTCAGGTTGCAGCTCAGAAAATTATTGTTTATGTTTCTGTTTTGAATTTAGGTTTTCAAGCCTTGGGAATCAGGCAGAGCGCGCTCCGTTAAATCGAAATCGCAGCATTGTAGATAGAGTAGATTCGTTGGGCTATCCATATCGAAATCGTTTAAGTCAAATTATTGAGTTTGCCGTTCTGTTTCCTGCTTGATGGCACTCATGATTTCGTTCAAGGACTATTGATGCGATCGTGCTGTTGCCTGATCGGATGCCGCAGAAAATACGCTCTCCACTGGCATATCGATCAAGCACGTCAAAAATCTTCCCGTCGGACAATTTGTGGAAGCCCAAATCACCCAATCGGACTCCCAAGGACATCCGATCGCCCTCCTCAACCCCAACACTATTTTGTGGGATTCACTGCGGCGAAGTTGTCTTGTTCTGCCCTTTCATCCAGGATAATAAGACATGGAGTTTGGTAATTGCCCATGACTCAAGAACTGCTCAATCCAGAAACCGTGACTGAGCTTGACATCAGCCACCTTGCCATTGAAGACGATACCCCCGTGGACAACTTTCAATCTGAAGAGCAGCAACGGCTGTTAGTGGAACCGCTTTACAGTTCCAAGGTGCTGCCCGCACCTTTTTTGGCAGCTGCCAATGTCGGGCTGTTCTACAAGCTCAAAGGTGATCCGATCGTCCCCGATATGCTGCTGAGTTTGGGGGTACAGCGACCCGATGATTTTTCTCAAAGACAAAACCGATCGTACTTTACCTGGGAATTTGGCAAAGATCCCGAAGTTTGCATTGAGATCGTTTCCAATGCCGAAGGAGATGAATTAACCCTCAGCACAAAGTCGCAGCAGAAGGGCAAGTCCCGCGCCAAGAAAGAAATTTATGCTCAGATCGGTATCCCTTACTATGTAGTGTTTGACCCACTCCAGCAGATTCAGGGGAGCCATGACATGAATGGGGCGCTGTTGCGGGTCTGGTCAATTTCGCCCGATGGGTATGTTCAACTGACCCCTGACCAAGGCATCACGGCGATCGGGCAATCTATCTGGCTGAATGCGATCGGCATTGGCTTAACCTTATGGGAAGGACAGTTTGAAGAGGAAGTCACCCGACTCTGGCTGCGTTGGTGCGATCAAGTGGGGCAAGTCATCCCAACTGGGGCAGAACGGGCTGAAGCTGAAAGTCAACGGGCTGAAGCTGAAAGTCAACGGACTGAAGCTGAAAGTCAACGGGCTGAAGCTGAAAGTCAACG
>CASBQM010000766.1 GCA_949127645.1 Synechococcales cyanobacterium PMM_0036 | reverse complement strand
GTTTGGCACCACAACCGCGATCGATCACATCACCTTTGAGGTGCCCGACGGAGAGTTTTGGGTGTTAGTCGGACCGTCGGGCTGTGGTAAGTCCACGATTCTCAGGACGATCGCCGGGCTAGATAATGCCACTTCGGGAAATCTGTATATTGGCGATCGCCGGGTAAACCAGATTCCAGCTCGCCAGCGAGATGTAGCCATGGTCTTCCAAAGCTACGCACTGTATCCGCACATGACGGTTGCCGAAAATCTGGCGTTTGGCTTGAGGATGCGTCAGGCTGAACCTAAAGCGATCCGGGCACAGGTCGAAACGGTTGCCCAGTCTCTCAACATTGCCCATCTGCTCGATCGCAAGCCCCGGCAGCTTTCTGGCGGTCAGCAGCAGCGGGTGGCACTAGGACGAGCGATCGCCCGACAGCCGCAAGTTTTTCTGCTAGATGAACCTTTGTCTAACCTAGATGCCCAGTTGCGAGACGACACCCGCGCCGAGCTAAAGCAGCTTCATCAGCAGTTTGGCATCACCACGCTTTATGTCACTCACGATCAGGTTGAGGCTATGACCCTTGCCGATCGCATTGTGGTGCTAAACCAGGGCAGAATTCAGCAGATTGCCGATCCGCAAACAATGTATGCCCAACCGGCAAATCAGATAGTGGCAAGGTTTCTGGGCAATCCGCCCATGAATATTCTGCCTGTCATCTATGATGGAGCCGCTTTCCAATTGATGGGGCAGATGCCCGTGATTCCCTGTCCCGAAGGGCTGCGGTCGCACCTCGCCTCAGGTCAGCGACTAAACCTTGGGATTCGTCCAGAGCACATTCAAATTGCTAGCGATCGCCCTTGCCACCTTTCGGTAGAAATCGCTGTCATAGAGCCGCTGGGACGAGAAACATTGCTCCGCACCCGTTTAGTCATGCTGGATCAGGCGATTCAAGTCAACGTTCAGGTTGCAGCAGAGATGCGGCTGAATGTGGGCGATCGCTTACCCCTGCATTTCAACCTCGATCGCTTAGTTGCCTTCGATCCGACCACCCAAAATAATTTGCGGTATGGCTAGCTCTCTGCCACCTGAGAAAAAGGGCGAAGTGACGGCTTCCTGACGTTTAGCTTTTGATTGGCATAGTCTACAGCAGACGGCTTCACATTCACAACCTCAATGTTGAAGCGATAGCCAACATTGCGCACCGTCTGAATCAGGCTAGGCTGACGCGGATCAACCTCAATTTTTTTGCGAAGTGAAAGAACGTGCGTATCGACCGTGCGGTGATTGTCGATCGCATCTGGCCAAGCTCGCCGCAAAAGCTCGGTACGGTTGAGAGGCACCCCTCCCGATTGAGCCAGCACGTAGAGCAAGCTAAATTCTTGCGGAGTTAAGTCAATGTAAACCTCCTTTAAACGCACGCGCCGCTGAACCAAATCAATCTTGAGATCGCCATAGTCTAGCGATGCTGGAGCAACGATCGATCGATTGCGTCGGGTTAAGGCTTCCACCCTTGCCAGAAATTCCTGCATCCCAAAAGGCTTGGTCAGATAGTCATCTGCACCCGCCCGCAAACCTGCAACAATATCCGACTCAGTGCCCCGCGATGACAGCATCAAAATCATCACCTGATGCTGTTGCTGAAGCCAGTAGCAAAACTCTAATCCGTCTCCCTCAGGTAGCTCAGAGTCTAAAATCACTAGGCTGGGCTGCCGAGCCAGAAAAAATTCGCGCGCTTGCAGCAGATCGACCGATTGATGAACCCAATGCCCAACCTGCTGTAGGTGCCAACCTAGCAGCGATCGCAAATGGGGATTGCCCTCAACAATTTGGATGCAGACAGAGATCACGGCTTCGCGTCAGTTTTTGATATCAACACCCTAACAGAGCATTTGTCAGGCTTTTGTAACTCCTGTTACTCGAACCCCACTTGTTACTCGAACCTTACTTACTCAAACCCCGCTTGTGTGAAACCCAATTCCTGAGCAATCGCGCTACAGATGCTCAGAAGGATACCCGGAATATGTCCAGAGATAACCTAGAGATAACGCACATTAAGAGACTTCTTAAGGATGAGTGAACCCCTCAATAATTTGAAGTTATAATTGAATGAAGAGGTTGTAGCTGATTGCCAAATCTCAGGCTCAGAATGCTACGGCTATCACAAAGGCGAATTCTTAGGAAATCATCTATGTTGCAAGATGCCCAAACTATCCGTTACTACCAAAGGGTGACGGACGCTCTAGTAGAGCAATGGAGTCGCGGGTATCGTTTTGATGAACTCCGGCACTATATTGACGGCTATATGGCTGCACTTCGCCACTCTAATGCGATCGAGCCTTATTTGATCCACAGATTAGAGGAAGAAGTTACCCGCTATCTCTACGATCAATCCAATTTTGAAGTGTATCAACCTCAACCCGAACCCGACTACCGATAAGACTCCCGTAGTTTTATCCCCGCTGATCAATTTTCCCCTCTAAGCACTCAAAGATTTTGCTGTAGAGGGGAAAACTTTTATAGCGTGGAAAATTCAAGAAGGGCGATCGGGCTTGAAGGTAGAGAAAGAGAACCGATCTACGAAGCGAGAGCAACTTCGACCAGTTCCTGAAGCTCACCTTTTTGATAAAGCTCAATCAAAATATCTGAGCCGCCCAAAAACTCGCCATTGACATAGACTTGAGGAATCGTCGGCCAGTTAGAATATTCCTTGATGCCCTGACGAATCTCGGCATCTGCAAGCACGTCAGCCGTTTCATAGGGCACACCCAACACGTTCAGGATTTGAACTACGTTGTTGGAAAAACCGCACTGAGGCATAAGCTTGTTGCCCTTCATGAAGACCATGATTTTGTTCTTCTGAACTAAGTCATCAAGGCGTTGCTGTACTTCTGGAGTCATAGGATTCACCACAATAGCTGTCTAGTTTTACCTTAATTCTAGGCTTTAGATTTCAGATTGATTTCACTGAAACGCTCACACTAAATTAATTTCACTCTGCATTAGTTTCACTCTGCCAATTCTACCTAAACCGATTGACCTAGCTCTGCCCAGTCTTTTGGGGTATAGGTTTCCATCGTTAGCGCATGAATGGCATCTGAAGAAAGCGCCTGATGCAGTGCGCCATAAACCAACTGATGACGTTGTACCAGACGCTTGCCCTCAAATTGAGACGAAACCACCACAACCTTGTAGTGATCCAAGGTTCCCGTTAAATCCTGAACCTGAACCTGAGCATCGGGTAGCCCTTCTTTAATCATTGTTTCTACTTGCTCTAAGCTAACCATCCGCTCTCCTCAAATTTTCTGTTGCGCCAGCTCGTAGCTCTAATTTAGCAGTTTCAGCATTTGACCGTTATCGAGTGGCTGTGATCGGGCGGCTGTTGGCAGGATAAACTTTTAGGCTGTGGGCGATCGCCTAACGGGGCGCTGGCGTATCCTGATTTCGGGGGTAGGGCGC
>CASBQM010000765.1 GCA_949127645.1 Synechococcales cyanobacterium PMM_0036 | reverse complement strand
TGCTGCGGGAGCTAGATACCGCCACCGATCCTTGGGGAGTAAAGGTGACTCGTGTGGAGCTACGCGACATCATTCCATCCAAAGCCGTGCAGGAGTCAATGGAGCTGCAAATGTCGGCAGAGCGGCGTAAGCGGGCGGCTATCCTTACTTCTGAGGGCGAACGCGAATCGGCGGTCAATAGCGCTAGGGGCAAAGCCGATGCTCAGATCCTTGATGCTGAAGCGTGCCAAAAATCTGTGGTGATGCAGGCTGAAGCCGAGCAAAAGGCGCTGGTACTCCGTGCCCAAGCCGAACGTCAGCAGCAAGTTCTCAAGGCTCAAGCAACCGCAGAGGCGATCAAAATTGTCAATCAAGCCTTGAAGGAAGATCCCAACGCGCCTCAGGCGGGCAAAGTTTTGCTGGCGCTTAGCTATCTGGATATGGGTGCAGAAATCGGCAAGAGCGAGAGTAGCAAGGTGATGTTTATGGATCCTCGCAGCATTCCGGCAGCGATTCAAGGAATGTTATCTATGGTGGAAGAGGAGAAAAAATAGCGGAGCCTTTCGCATTTTCGTCAGGTACTCTAAGATAGAACAAGTGAACTAATGCGGGTTAGATTGCCATGAGCTTCTTTCAACGCTTGCGAGATGTGCTTGGAATTGACGAAGAGTATGAAGAGTACGAGGATGAGCCGGAAGATCCACAAGCGTTGAATGAATCAGAAGAGAGCCGTTCAGAACGTCGATCGCGCCATGGTAACAACTCGTCTAGCGGCTCACCCAAAGTCATTGGCTTGCCAGGATCAGGGCAAATGGAAGTTGTGATGATGCAGCCGCGATCGTTCCAGGAAATTCCTCAGGCTGTTAATGCTTTGCGCGAACGCAAGTCCGTCATTCTCGACCTGACGCTAATGGATGCTCAGCAAGCTCAGCGGAGCGCCGACTATGTGGCGGGTGGAGCTTATGCGATCGATGGGCATCAGCGGCATTTGGGAGATTGCGTGTTTCTGTTTACCCCCAGTTTTGTACAAATCAGCGTACAAACTAGCAGCTACTCTGGGGCTGAACCTACTGCTAAGCAACCGACGGCTACGGGGTCGCCTTTAGACTCACCTGCACAGACGCCCACGAAGTCGTCGCTTACAGGTCTTCCCCCTGTCTTTAATCGCCCAGGCATTAGAACTCACTTACAGGCAGATTTTTAAGCCAGACAGATTTTTAAGCCAGACAGATTTTTAAGCCAGACAGATTTTTAGGCGGCAGAGCCTTGAGATTCTCTTCTACTCCATTCACAAGACAAATACTACATATGTAGTATAAACTTGAGAAATTTCCAGCGTTTGTTCCTGTTGACTTGTCTTTAATCAATATCTCTACCAAACGTCGCTAGCAAATGTTATCCAGGATCTTGGTTTTCCAGGACACTTTTTGATGCGTGATGTTTTGCGCGATCGCCCCGGCTAGGTTGCAGCATTCACAACCGTTTCAGGGACATTCACCCTCTATGCAGCCTCAACCTCTAACCACGTTTCAGTCGTTGCGCCAAAGTTTCTGGATGGTGGTGGAAGCAGCACCATCAGAATTGCGGAATTTGGCGCTGCTCAATTTGTTCACGCGCACAGGTCCCGCAGCCTCACTGTTTCTAACCAAGATCGTAATTGATGAAGCTTCACGGCTAATGGGGCGGGGGATGACGCAAAATGCGATCGCTCTCGTCCTATCCCAGCCCAAGCTGATGTGGAGCGTCATTGCAGCCCTGATGCTAAACCTGATTGTCGATGCCTTAGATTCCGTCAGCACCGCTTTGGTTGCCTCCTTGCGCGATCGCGTCCAGGGACACGTGCAAGGACAGGTCTTACAAAAGGTGGCAACGTTTGACGACATTGCCCTATTTGAAACTCCTGAACTCCTGAACTTAGTCGAGCTAACGACCCGAGGAGTACAGCGGCTTCAGAAACTGTCGATGATTATGGCAGGAACCTTGGTGGGCATTTTCATGCTGATTCCGTCGGTGCTGCTGTCCTGGTCGATTGCCTGGTGGGTGCCGTTGCTGCTGATGATTTCCTCTGCGCCTTCCATCCTGGTAGAGATGAAGCATCACCGGAAAAGCTGGCGAACAGAAGCGACTCAGGCAGGACTGACCCGCGAAATGGAAATTTATAACAAGCTGCTGATTGGTGAAGCTTACGCCAAAGAGATTCGCCTGTTTTCGCTGCAATCCATCTTGCTCGATCGCTGGCGTGGCTTATTCAGCACCCTATTCAACAAAATGCAGCACATCCGCCGGGAAGGGGCGATCGCCGTCATGCTCTGGGCGGTGGTGGGCGGTCTTGGGACGGCGCTGCCTTATGTGTATGTTGTGCTAGGCGTGTTGCGAGGCAGCTATACTCTGGGCGATTTGGCTCTCTATACGGGTACTATTCTTCAGCTTCGTCAAAGCCTCTATATTTTAATTGGCAACACGGGAGAACTCTACGACGTGGCGCTTGCCACTAGCCCAATTTTTCAGCTTCTCGATTTGCAGCCAGAGCTTCGGAGCGGCGATCGCCCCAAGGTTCCAACCCCTGAAGCCTCTCAACCGGGACTGCACTTGCAAGACCTCTCTTTTTCCTATCCCGGTAGCAACAAACGCATTCTGGATCAGATTAATCTCACCATCCGTCCTGGAGAAATGGTGGCTTTGGTAGGCGAAAATGGTGCTGGCAAAACTACGCTGGCAAAATTGCTCTGCCGTCTATATGACCCGACTCAGGGAAGCATTTCTTGGAACGGACAGGATTTGCGATCGCTTTCTTTGGAGGAACTGCGATCGCGGATTGGAGTCGTGATGCAAGATTATGCCCGCTTCCCGACGACGCTGAGGGAAAATGTCGGCTGGGGATTTTTGCCCAAGCTTCAGGAAGATGCAGCCGTTCATGCCGTGCTGCAAGACGCAGGGATTGATCAAATTGTTGCAGAACTGAGTCAAGGTCTAGAAACGCCTCTGGGCAAACAGCTTGAACAGGGCGTAGATCTCTCAGGCGGACAGTGGCAGCGGGTGGCGATCGCCCGCTCTCTGATCCGGCTGTCTCAGGTAGAGCTTCTGGTTTTTGACGAACCGACGGCGGCGCTCGATCCCAAAAACGAGCATGAAATTTACCGGATCTTTCGGACGATCGCTCAGGGTCGGATGACAGTGGTGGTTAGCCATCGTCTCGCCCTAGCCAAACTCGCCGATCGGATTATGGTGCTAGAGCATGGCAAAATCATCGAATCGGGCAATCATACTCAGCTTATGGCGGCGGGTGGGCAGTATTGCACAATGTTTACCCGACAGGCGAGCAGCTACCTCTAACTAGAACGGAATGCGGTATTGCTTAATCTGGGTGTGATTTTTGGCGTTGCTGAATTGAGGGATGAATTCTCAGACTGCCCCTCACCCTAGCCCTCTCCCGAATGGAGAGGGGACAAGAGTTCTAGCTCCCTTCTCCCTAGGGAGAAGGGTTGGGGATGAGGGCAATTCATACTTATATTCAGCAACGCCAAAAATCACACCCAGATCAGGCAATGCCGCATTCCGTTCTAGTTAGAGGTAGCTGCT
>CASBQM010000764.1 GCA_949127645.1 Synechococcales cyanobacterium PMM_0036 | reverse complement strand
GTTGAAGACATTCCCCCCGATGTGGTGATCAAGGAAAAGGAAATCGAGATGGGCAAAGACGACTTGTCGAGTAAGCCCGTCAACATCCGCGAGAAGATTGTGGAAGGTCGGATTGATAAGCGCCTCAAGGAGCTATCTTTGCTCGATCAGCAATACATCAAAGATCAGAGCATCACGGTGGCTGAGCTAGTGAAGCAAAAGGTGGCAAGCTTGGGTGAAAACATTCAGGTACGGCGCTTTGTTCGCTTTGTTATGGGTGAAGGCATTGAGAAGCAAGAGGAAGATTTTGCCGCAGAGGTAGCGGCTCAGACTGCGGTTAAGGAATAATTGTCCGTTGTTAAAGTTGAAGCTAAAGCGATCGTAGAAGCAGGCTCTAACGCGGCTGAAGAAGATAAAGATAGGGTGGGTAATGGGTCATGGGGTCTGAGCGTTGCTCGATCGCCTACTCACCACCCATTTTTGTGCCCGTTATTCTACGCTCATATTGCTAGTAGCTAATCTTTGCTTCTGAACTCGCTATCCTATAAGTCTGAATCAACTTCTTGTCTGATTCAAGTCCTGAAAATAAATTGGAACCGTAGATCGCATGGTCAGACCCGTTGAGCAAATTGAGCAAGAGATCGCCAAACTAGATCAGGCGGTAAGGGCGATCGCTCAAGAGTTCCACGATACATACACGCCCTACCTGGCGGCACTGGGTAAAACTGTGCGGCAGCAGCTTGTCTTAGCAAGCTATCACATCTGCACTCATGGCTACCCAGAGCAGTTTTTGCAGCTTTCGCTCCATCAGCGTCAAGAGCTTCAGCGATCGCTACGACAGTTGGCTAAGCAGACTCAAACTCAGCTTACCGATCAACTTCATGCAGATCCAAATGCGCCTGATAGCGAGCTTGATAACGAGCTTGATAATGAGCTTGATAATGAGCCTGATAATGAGTCAGAGGTTGAACAGGAGAGCCATCCTGATTTCTTGCTCGTTGATGCTGCTGCTGAATTGGACGAGGCTGAATTGGACGAGGCTGAACTGGACGAGGCTGAATTGGACGAGGCTGAACTGGATGCTACTGAATTGGGTGATGGTGAGCTGGACGAGGCAATATCTGGCGTGCGTCAGGTAAGGCTGGATGAGCTGTTAGTGCGATCGCCCGACCAACCCATTACTCCCATCGCCCTAGCAGATTGGCAGGAACAGCTAGAACAAGACATCATTGAGCAATTACAAAACCTCTCCCATGCTGCCAATCGCTTGCTGCAACAGAGCAAAATTCTCCCTAGCCAGCTCCCGGCTCCCATCTTAGAAATCGCTTCCAGGGCGGATGTGATCTCAGAAACGCCAGTCGGCTCTCCTAATCTAATTAGCTTGCTGATCGAAAGTGATTCAGAAGACTCAGCCATGACTCAAATCACTACGATTCGTCTTCATCTTTCAGAAATTGAGTTTAGCGACACCACTGTTGCACTGTGGCGATCAAAAGTTCGCACTCTGGTAGCGCAACTCAACAAGCTAGGGCGAGAATACCAGAAGCGGCAAAAAGAAAAGGCGATCGCTCAAGCCGAATCTGCATGGCGATCGAGTTGGTACGAAGACTAGCGCTAGATCTTTCATCCCTTTCTGGTATCCCCCCCTGACATGGACTGGTTACGCCTCCAAAAAGCTCTCTCTGTCGAAGCCGATCGCGGCTTTAATGATTTGGTGGGCAGTCAGTATCGGTTTAGTGAATTTCTCAGCTTTAGTCTGGCACAGCCTCCTACAGAGCTAACGCAGGACGAACGACAGCGATCGCAGGAAATTTCCCAGGAGTTCACGCACTATACAGAACTCAGCTTTGCCCAGCGACAGCATTTAGTCGCCGAAACCCGCCGCTTTATTCATCAGACCCGTAAACAGATGGAGGAGCGATCGGCAGCAGATTCAATGGCGGCTGAGCCACCCGGCATTCGCTACTCTTCTGACCCGTCAGCGACCACCGCCACTGCCCAGAAGAAAGTGCCCCGGACGAAGCCGCTAGGGGAGCCAAAAAGTAGAGCGCCCATCAAGCTCGATCAGGCTGTGACCTATCTGCCGGGAGTAGGGGTGAAAAACGCCGAGCGGCTGGCAAAGCTGGGGCTTGACACCGTGCGAGACGTGCTGTACTACTATCCGCGTGACCATATTGATTACGCCCGTCAGCTAAAAATCCGGGAGCTGGAGCCAGGAGAAACAGTGACGCTGGTGGCGACCGTAAAAAAATGCACCTGCTTCAATAGTCCGCGCAATGCAAAACTCACCATTTTTGAGCTGGTGGTGCGCGACTCTAGCGGACAGATGAAGCTGAGCCGATTTTATGCCGGAAGTCGGTATCAAAATCGCGGCTGGCAAGAGCAACAAAAGCGGCTGTATCCCATGGGGGCAACGATCGCTGCATCGGGTTTGGTCAAGCAAAGCAAGTTTGGCATGACGCTAGACAACCCACAGATTGAGGTGTTGGATCATTCGGGAGCTTCGATCGATTCTATGCAGGTCGGTCGGGTGGTGCCTGTCTATCCCCTCACGGATGGAGTTGGAGCCGACGTAGTGCGCAAGGCAGTCGTGGAAGCTTTACCCGCCGTGTCGCAGTTGCAGGAGCCGCTCCCCGATGGACTTCGCACCAAGTATGAGCTGATTGGCTTGCAGGAAGCGATCGCCCATATTCACTTTCCGCCCCATGCTGAGGCTCTAGCGGCAGCTCGGCGGCGGTTGGTATTCGATGAGTTCTTTTACCTACAGCTCGGCTTGCTAAAACGCCGCATGACTCAGCGTCAGCAGCAGACGACCGCCAAGCTCGCCGCCACAGGAGCGCTGATTGAAGAATTTTACAAGGTGCTGCCCTTTGAAATGACTAATGCCCAGCAGCGCGTGATCAATGACATCCTCAACGACCTTCAGACCCCTACCCCCATGAATCGGTTGGTGCAGGGCGATGTCGGTTCAGGAAAAACCGTCGTGGCAGTCGTTGCCATTCTGGCGGCAATCCAGTCGGGCTTCCAGGCGGCATTAATGGCTCCTACAGAAGTCTTGTCCGAGCAGCACTACCGTAAGCTTGTGGGTTGGTTCAACCTGCTGCATTTGCCTGTGGAGCTACTGACAGGTTCTACCAAAGTTGCTAAACGGCGGCAAATTCATGCCCACTTGGCAACAGGCGAACTGCCGCTGCTAGTGGGCACCCATGCGCTGATCGAAGACCCTGTAAAGTTTCAAAAGTTAGGGCTGGTGGTGATTGACGAGCAGCATCGGTTTGGGGTGCAGCAGCGCGCCCGCCTCCAGCAGAAAGGCGACTATCCCCATGTGCTAACCATGACGGCGACTCCGATTCCCCGCACTTTAGCGCTGACCATGCATGGCGATCTGGAGGTCAGCCAGATTGACGAACTGCCGCCGGGACGCAAGCCGATTCAGACCACGGTGCTATCGGGGAGCGATCGCGCTCATGCCTATGACCTAATCCGTCGAGAAATCGCCCAGAGTCGTCAGGTTTATGTCGTTCTGCCGCTGGTGGATGAGTCGGAAAAGCTGGATCTAAAATCGGCGATCGAGGAATATCAGCACTTACAAGAAGGCGTTTTCCCTGAGTTTCGGGTGGGCTTGCTGCATGGACGGATGAGCTCGGCAGAGAAAGACGAGGCGATTAGTCAGTTTCGAGACAATCAGACCCAGATCTTAGTATCCACGACGGTGGTAGAAGTGGGAGTGGATGTGCCCAATGCCTCAGTCATGCTAATTGAACACGCCGATCGCTTTGGGTTATCGCAGTTGCATCAGTTGCGGGGGCGGGTAGGACGCGGCGGCGATCAGGCTTTTTGTCTGCTCATGAGTAGCTCAAAATCAGAGCCAGCAAAGCAGCGGCTCAAGGTATTAGAGCAATCACAAGACGGCTTTTTTATCTCTGAGATGGATATGCGATTTCGCGGTCCTGGCGAAGTGCTGGGCACAAGACAATCAGGCTTACCTGACTTTGCGCTGGCGAGTTTGGTCAACGATCAGGATGTGCTGGAGGTGGCGCGAGAGGCAGCAGAAAAGCTGATTGCTATTGATGCAACCTTAGAGCGTTGGTCTCTAATGCGATCGGAGTTGGAGTATCGATATCAGCGTCTCATGGGCGGCACAATTTTGACTTGATTGGGGCGATCGAGACGTTTAGCTCCCGATAGAGATTGCGATCACTAGACTTATCCGAAATATAAATAGTGTCAAAGAAAGATGACAGAACGGGATTTTACCGCCCTACCAACAATGAAAAATCCACTTGACTATATCCAGAAATATCCCCACCGAACCAAGCGCGTTTTGGGGATTGACTATCGGCAATTTCAGCAATTGTTAGAACAGGCTGAATTAAAACATGCCCAACAGCAAGCAGAGAGAGAACGGCAGAAAACTTGGGTCAATGCCCCTGAGGACGCAAGCCCATCCTGTCGGTCGGCTCGGAGATGTGTTTGTGATTGTTCTATTTGAGGCACTATCCCACCTTTGAAATCTTGGGACTCCAGTGTGGAGTCTCCAAGACAGAGGCGAATGATACGGACAGTGATCGCCCTCCTCCAAGCTCAGACCAAACGCCCTGAAAAGCTGCTCAATTTTGCTCAGGTCTGCCTTCTCTCTGCGCCCCAAAATCTTAGCGATCGTTCCGCCATCCATCTTCGCTTCTAGAGCAATTCGCTCTTGCGTCCGCTTATTTCCCGGCAAAAATTCCCAGGCTTGCAGGGCGACATCCAGCCTATTCCAGCCCGCTTCTGTCAGAATCCGACCCCGCTCTCGTTTCGCCTTCTTTTCAGCCATCCTAAGCTCCTAACTCCGGGTTGAGTCTGCTCGACCGATGTTAGGGAGAATAACAGGTTTTTCCTGATTTTAGATAGCTGGAGTGTGGTGACAAGTCGTGTAGACGATCGCCACAGCCCTTTCCGTACCTACTGTTTGGCAATCTATCTCATTTAGCTTATCTTCGCCCTAAACATCCGCTTTTCCCCTGGAGTATAAGGGCAAAAATCTCGACACTGATATCAGCCGTCCAATCTCAGCGGTCTAGTCTTAGCCTTATCAGGAGGTCAAAATGCTAGATGAAATCCTGGTTCTACAACTCTCAATCCGACCGATCGATTCAGAAGCCAGTGAAAAGATAAGTACAAATCTGCCAGCCAGTCAGTTTTGTCTGAACTCCAGCTCAAGCCTTCCCTCCTGCATCTACACCCACGAGATCGTTTCGCTAATTTTGGCAATAGCAATCTTGATCAAAGCTATTCGGGGAGCTAGCAGTCGTTAAGAGCAGCTTAGATAAGGCTCATGCGATTAAAACATGGCATTTTCCCATTGGTGCCTGCATATTTCCCTCACCGCTTCCCGATAGGTTATCAAGCCCCCAAATGCCCTATGGCGGCAATAACTTGAGGAATACATCATGACTTATACCGTTGAGTCTGCTACTGCCCCGATCGCCCCTCAGCAGCTCCATGAGTTTCAGCCGGACAGACAGCCGGATAGACAGCCGGATAGATGTCGGGAACCGATCGCCTATCCCGGTCACGCCTTGCTTCGAGCCGTCGTTGAAAGTTGGGTGGATGGCATTCTGATCTTGACTGAGCAGGGGCAATGGGTCGAAGCGAACGAATCTGCCCGTCAGATTTGTGGACGATTGCTGAAGGCTCAGGCTCATCAGCCCTCCCATTATTCGTCTAGCTGTAGCCATGCCCGATCAGGTTCAGTGCCCCAGGCGATCTGGAAAATTTGTCAGGAGTTGATTTGCAGCCGGCAAGTCTTTCCGCATCAGCCCGTGATCGTTGAGTTAGACGTTGATCTTGAAGGTTCAGTACTGCGGGTGCGGGTGCGCTGGTTTGGGGTAGAAGAAACCGATCGCCCTTACCTGATGGTGATTCTTGAAGATCGGCATCAGACGAATTTGCAGCGGGCGATCGCAGAAGTGGATCAGTTTCGGCTTTCTCCACGCGAGGCAGAAGTCTGGTTGCTCTATCGCACTGGGCATAGCTACAAAGAAATTGCTCAAGAGCTGTACATCTGTTCCGATACCGTCAAGAAGCATTTGCGGAGCGTTCGTGCCAAGCAGCAGTGCGCAAAACTTATCTAAAAAAATTGAGTTCATCCATAAAATTGAGGGATGCCTAATCTGCATCCATAACCTGTGCTAACCCAATTCACCGATGAGCGTCTCTAGATTCGCAGTTTTATACCCTTCTATTTTGGTGAGTCTGGCAGGATCGATCGCGCTGTTTCTCATACTGCCGATCCCTGCTTTGGCGGCAACCCCGATCGCCCCTGTTTCTCGCAGTGACATTTCCCTAGATGACGCTTCTCTGGGTGACGCTTCCTTGGATGGCGTTTCTTCAAATAACATAGCTCAGCTCAAGTCAGACAAGTCTGACGAAATTAGTCAAGTTTTCTCCATCGACATTCCTGAATTTCCTCCCGCAATCAATCCTGCCCGATTAAACGAACCTGCACTGACCCCACCTTTGCCTGATCAGGTTTTGCCGCCGCTGCCGCCACCCGAAGAGTTATTGCCACCGGAAACTCCAGCTCCCGAAGAGGTGCCCGAAGCAGTGCCTGGAGAGGTGCCCAATACTGTTTTGGTCAAGCGTTTCCGGATAGAGGGCAGTACCGTCTTTTCAGCCGAAGAGCTGGCACGAGCCACGGCTCCCTTTGAGGGGCGCAATCTCTCGTTTGCGGAACTGCTTCAGGTGCGATCGGTGATCACTCAGCTCTACGTCGATCAGGGCTACGTCACTTCAGGGGCATACATTCCGCCCCAAACGATGGAAGAGGGCGTGGTGACGATTCAGGTGGTTGAAGGCAGCCTTGAGGATATTAACGTCAGCGGCACTCGAAGGCTGCGTCCTGGCTATATCCGAAGCCGATTGGCGATCGCCGCCTCTACGCCACTCAACACAAATCGCCTCTTGGAAGGACTGCGGCTGCTGCAACTCAATCCGCTAGTGCAAACGATCGCCGCAGATTTGCAGGCAGGCACGCGTCCCGGCACTAGCTTGCTGCAAGTTCAGGTGCAAGAAGCGGATACTTTTAATGCCGATGTATCACTGAATAACGGGCGATCGCCCAGTGTGGGCAGCTTTCGGCGCGGCGTGCAGGTCACTGAAGCAAACCTGCTGGGCTTGGGGGATGGCTTAAGCGTTGGCTATAGCAATACGGATGGCAGTAACCAGTTCAACGGCAGCTACACGTTGCCCCTCAATCCCCGCAGTGGCACCTTACAGTTCTCGTTTGGCACTACCCGCAGTCGCGTAATTGAGCCGCCCTTTACCCCGCTGGACATTATTGCTAACTCCCAGTACTACGAAATTACGCTACGACAGCCGCTCTATCAAACTTCCGCTGAAGAATTGGCTCTAGGACTAACGGCATCTCGTCAGGAAAGTAAAGCTGAGTTTTCGCCCGATAGTAATTTGGCTCAGCCCTTTCCCTCGCAGGGAGCCGATGAAGACGGACGGACGCGAATTTCTGCCCTGAGATTTTTTCAAGAATGGACAAAGCGCAGCGGCAGCTATGTTTTAGCAGGTCGATCGCAATTTAGCCTAGGGCTAGATTTGTTCGATTCAACCGTTAGCGATAGCGCTCCGGATAGCCGTTTTTTTGCATGGCGAGGTCAGGGGCAGTGGGTGCGTCTGCTGGCACCGGATACGCTGCTGCTCGTGAGAGCCGACGCCCAAATTGCCACTGCTCTAGTGCCCCTAGAGCAGTTCAGCCTGGGCGGACAGGATACCCTCCGAGGCTATCGCCAAGATTTTTTGCTGAGCGATAATGGCGCGCTGTTTTCGACCGAAGTTCGGATTCCGGTTCTGCGCGTGCCTCAAGTACAGGGCATATTGCAAGTTGTGCCCTTTCTAGATATCGGGACAGGCTGGAACAGCGATTCACCTGATCCTAATCCTAGCACTCTGGTTGGGGCAGGATTGGGGCTGCTGTGGCGACAAAGTGACTACCTCACTGCTCGACTAGATTGGGGAATTCCGCTAGTGTCGGTCGATCGCCAAGAGCGAACCTGGCAAGAAAGCGGCGTCTATTTTTCGATCGTATTCACGCCGTTTTAGTAAGATTCAGTTTTAACAAGATTCATAGGATCTCAGAGAGCAACTTTAGGAGTACCCCATGCAGCATGAGCGGAAGTTGAAAAGAGTGAGACCGTGCGATCGCCTAATCCTGGCGTTCCTCACCGCTCTCTGCGCTTGTCTGCTAGTGGGTAGCTTCATGAAGGTAGAAGCGGTATCAGGTCAAATGACATCTCCGCTTCAGGACTCCACTAAAGTTCAGGATTCGCTTGAGCGTGCCCAAATTCTCTATGATGCCGAACGCTTCCAGGAGGCGATCGCACTTTTGCAGACAGTGTTGCAGGAAATAGTGTTGCAGGAAACAGTGTTGCAGGAAACAGTGTTGCAGGAAACAGTGTTGCAGGAAACAGTGGCGCAGGAAACAGTGTTGCAGGAAACAGTGTTGCAGGAAACAGT
>CASBQM010000763.1 GCA_949127645.1 Synechococcales cyanobacterium PMM_0036 | reverse complement strand
GATGAGTCTGGGATGGATAGTCGAGACGATTATGCCTATGGCTGGAATGAGCGAGGTCAGCGCTTTCATGCTCTGAAATCAGGGCGACGGCAAGGCCGAGTCAATATGATTGCGGCCCTGTGTGCGCAGCAGCTAATGGCTCCATTCACAGTAGAGGGTGTTGAACGACAATTAACTTGTCCAGTGGGCGACAACTAGCTTGGCTACTGGATCGGTCATTGTGACATTACCCTCTCAGCGGTGGTGTCACCCGTGTCCAAAGCTCACGTCACGCCTCAACAGGTACAGCTTTTTATGAATCTACGCCTGCAAGGTGCGCGGCAGGATACTGCTGCTGCGCGCGCTGGCTTTTGCGTGCATACTGCTTACCGCATAGAACACCAAATACACCAACCCCACTCATCCATGCCCCGGACCTACCGTACCCGTCCCGACCCACTAGCGACCATCTGGCACGCAGAATTGCTACCGCTGTTGCAGCAAAATCCAACCTTGCGCCCCATCACCCTATGGGAGTATCTGCAACAGAAGTATCCCGACCAATATCCCCAGTCTCTGCTGCGGACGTTGCAACGGCGCATTCAACAATGGTTGGCTCTCGAAGGCCCTCCCAAACCGGTCATCTTCCGCCAAACTCATCCCCCAGGCCGGATGGGTCTCTCCGATTTCACTGAACTCAAACAAGTTACCATCACCGTTGCTGGTCAACCCTTCCCCCATCTGCTCTACCACTTTCGCTTGGCTCATAGTGGCTGGAGCTATGTGCAGGTCATGCAGGGTGGAGAGAGTTTTCTAGCTCTAGCCCAAGGATTACAAAATGCTCTGTGGTTAATTGGGGGGGCACCCCAAGAGCATCGCACGGATAGTCTATCGGCGGCCTACCGGAATTTGCATCCCGATGCCCGAACTGACCTGACTGCCTCCTATCGCGCTCTGTGTCAGCATTACGGCATGGTTCCCTCACGCAATAACCGTGGTCAGTCCCATGAGAATGGTTCTGTGGAATCACCCCATGGTCACTTTAAAAGACGATTAGCCCAAGCCTTGCTGCTGCGCGGTTCCTATGATTTTGTCTCCATCGCAGCCTACCAGCAGCTAGTTGATGAAGTGATAGCCAGCCTCAACCGCCTACACCAGGGACCAGTGGAACTTGAACGCGCTCATCTACAGCCATTACCCGTTGGACGGTACAGCGAGTACCAAGTGATTTGGACTACCGTCAGTTCCACCAGCACCATTGATATTCGCTGTATTTTGTATACCGTCCCCTCACGGCTTATCGGTCAGCGCTTGCGCATCCATCTGTACCAGGAGCATCTCGACGGCTTTCTGGGCATACACTTGGCGGTGACGCTGAGGCGGGTCTGGTCAACTGACCCCCACAAACGTCGTGCACGTTGTGTGGACTACCGTCATGTGATTGACAGCTTGTACCGTAAGCCCAGAGCCTTCGCCCACTGTCAGTATCGGGAGGAGTTGCTGCCCAACCCCCACTGGCGACAATTATGGCCGCAAATGTTAGAGCAGTTTGACCTGGATGTGGCCTGCAAACTAATGGTCAGTGCCTTGTATCTAGCGGCTAAACGTGACCAAGAACATGCCCTAGCGCAGTATCTGGCTGAGCAGTTAGCGCTAGGGCAATTGAGCTTGAGTAAGCTGATGGGCCAGTTTGAAGCTCCGCCCTCCGCCCAACTGGACAATAACTTCGACCAGCATCCGCTCACTGGCTACGACCAATTGTTATGGGAAGGGGGAAAGTATCTAGCATGAATCTGCCAAGTTTAGAGGTGTTATTGAAGTCCTTGCGTTTGCCCCATATGGCGGCGCGGTGGGAGCAATTAGAGCAGCAAGCCCAACAGGAAGGCTGGAGTTACGGGCAATATCTTAAAGTGGTGTGTGCCTATGAGCATGCCCAACGCGATAACCGACGTTTAGCGCGCTACCTCAAAGAGGCTCACCTGCCGAGCGGCAAATCCCTGACCGGGTTTGATTTCGCTGCCTGTCCGACCCTCGAGCGCCAACGGGTCATGCAATTGGCTAGTAATCTTGACTGGATAAGGCGCGGGGAGAACATTTTACTATTTGGTCCCAGTGGCGTGGGTAAAACCCATCTGGCAACAGGATTAGGGATAGCGGCCCTCGAGCGCGGTCATCTAGTGCGCTACTGGAGTGCTACAGCGCTGGTGCAATATTTGCAACAAGCCAAGGAGCAATTGACCCTCCAGCGTCAACTACAGCGGCTCGACCGCTATGGCTTGCTGGTGCTGGACGATATAAGCTATGTCAAACGCACAGAAGCGGAAACCAGCGTGTTGTTTGAGCTGATAGCACATCGGTATGAGCGCTTGAGCCTGGTGATTACCTCCAACCATTCATTTAGTGATTGGGGCGAGATCTTTACCGATACGACGATGACAGTCGCGGCGATAGACCGATTAGTCCATCACGCCCACATTTTGGAAATTCAGGCAGAAAGCTACCGCCGTAAGAGTGCGCACTCAGGCCAAGGCTCAAATTGATAAACTTTAAGCTATTTGTCGCCGCGTCAATTAGTGGACAAGCTAATTGTCGTTGACCGGACTTGCTAGTTGACATTTAACACGAGAGAGACAGACCTATTATGGAGTGGTGAACCTGCATACCCAGGAATGTCTGCTCCAAGCCTATGAGAAAGGGAACTCTCAAAGCACTATTGCCTTCGTCAACTATTTGCTCAAGCAACATCCCCATAGCCGCCTTGCCTTGTTCTGGGATGGGGCAAGCTACCACCGGTCTGTGGCGTTTAGAGACTATCTAGCCTCCATCAATCAGGGACTGGAGCAATCCACTTGGAAAATCACCTGTACACGGTTTGCCCCCAACGACCCCAGGCAAAATCCAATTGAGGATATTTGGCTACAGGCAAAGCGCTT
>CASBQM010000762.1 GCA_949127645.1 Synechococcales cyanobacterium PMM_0036 | reverse complement strand
CCCATGTAGATGATGCAATCTAGCCCAAATCTGGCACAGACGGTTGCTGTTGCCACTCCATGCTGACCCGCACCCGTTTCGGCAATAATCCGCCGTTTGCCCATGCGTTTTGCTAACAAGACCTGCCCCAGAGCATTGTTGATTTTGTGCGCTCCGGTATGGTTCAAGTCTTCGCGCTTTAGATAAATTTGTGCGCCTGTGCCGTCTGGACGGGCAAAATGCTGGGTCAGACGTTCGGCAAAATAAAGGGGCGTGGCTCTGCCCACATAGTCTTTGAGCAAGCCTTGCAGCTCTTGTTGAAAGTCTGGATCATTGCGATATTGGTAGAACGCGGTTTCCAATTCGCTCAAAGCTGGCATCAGGGTTTCAGGGACGTACTTGCCACCAAATTTGCCAAAGCGACCGAGCGCATCGGGGCGTTGAGCGGCTCGATCGGGTAAGGAAGTCAGGGAGATTGGGGTGAGGGTCACAGCAACGCAGATAGGATAAGGGAATAGCATCCATTATAAATACTCGAAAAGCCTAAATACTCGAAAAGCCTAAATAGCATTCCTCTTGTCACCCTATGTCTACTTCTAACCGCAACAACAGCTCCAATCGCAACTCTAATTCTAGGGCAACCGATCGCGTTGTCTACTCAGAGTTCGGCAGTGCCGCCAACAGTTCTGCTAGCAATGCTGATGCGCTAGAGCGATCGACTCAAGAACTGCCGCCCAACCAGCAAAATCTGCGAGTGCAGGCTTCGCGCAAGGGGCGCAAGGGCAAAACCGTAACGGTGATTACGGGCTTTCAGGCAAAATCTGAAACTCTAGCAGACTTGCTCAAGCAGCTCAAGGCACAGTGCGGTGCGGGTGGAACACTGAAAGATAATGAGATTGAGATTCAGGGCGATCACGGTCAAAAGCTGGTGCAACTTCTGGTGCAGATGGGCTACAAAGCAAAGGTGAGTGGTGGTTAGAGGTTCTTGCGTAATTGAGTGTGAATACGATCTGAGTTGACTGGCAAGTTGTCCGCCCAATTCCTTCTCCCACGCGAAAAAAAGGAAATCTAGGAAAATTTTTGCTCCTGTACAGCTTCGCAAGAAATTGATATTAGGTACACAAAAGCCGCGCTTCACACTACCGACTCTGAGCCTGCTGCAAAAGCTGAGCCGATCGCTCCACCCATTGTCTATTGCCCTGAGCCGCAAATAAGTCTCTGGCATACTGCAAAACGCGCTGAGCTTCCGCAGAATTGCCCTGCTGCATAAAGACCAGCCCTGCCCCATAGTAGGCATTGGGATAGTTAGGGTTAGCCTCTGCCGATCGCCGAAATGAATCTAAGGCACGATCGAGGCTACCTTGCTGATACCAGATAGTGCCCAGACTATAGTGAGCTTCTGAATAGCCAGGGTTCATCGTTACGGCACGTTGCAGAGCCTCTGTTGCCGGAGCCAACTGCCCCTGCTGCAAATAGATTAAGCCGAGATGATAGGAAGGCTCGGCGGCATTAGTGCTGAGCTGAACGGCTTTTTTGAACTCGACGATCGCTCGATCCATATCCCGCTGCTGCTGATAAACCAGACCCAGGTTATAGTGTCCTAGACCCAAATTGGGATCGAGCAAGACAGCACGCTGCAAATATTCTGAAGCCTGATTGAGATTGCCTCCCTCTAGCAAAGCCGCCCCCAAACTAGCATAGGCTAAGGCAAAGCCCGGATCGGCTTGCAGCGCTTGATAAAAAGAGTTAGCGGCTGCTTGAAGGCTACCCTGCTGACGCAATGCCAAACCCAGATTGTAATGAGCAGGAGCAAAAGCTGGATTGAGCGCCGTCGCCTGACGAAAGGCGGCGATCGCTGCCTCTAGCTGCCCCTGCTGGATATATTGCACCCCGATCGCCATCTGCCCTTCGGCTGTTTGCAGGTCGGGCTGAACTGATTGCTTTTCTAGCGTCGGCAATGACTGCGCCAAACTCACCGATGCTATTACGGGAGCGATTATAGGGATCCAGACTGCCATCAGCGCCGTTAGACCTTTGCCAAACCTATTCCTCCTGTCCCAAAGCCTACTCATGTGCGATCGCCTATGGTTCAAACATCCATCGCCTTATATCTATCATCTTATCGAGTCTCATAAACCTTACAAAAGTTTAGAGAAGCCACTTACTCTACCTCTACAGGCTGAGAAACTGTAGGCTGAAAAGCAGCATGACAGCTTTCAAATAAATAAACGACTCTTTCAACCACCTCAGGATAATAATTGTGAGCAAACTGACGAAATTCTCCAGAAGCCACCATGCCGCCCCAGCAATGCAGCAGATGAGCCTGATGTTTCCCAAATCTTGATTCTGCATCTATGGGAGATACATTGTAAGTCTTGGGCAACTGCGTCACGGCAATCTGCGTGGTGTGGAGTGCCCTAACTAGCGCTAGCTGATCATGCTTCTGAAATTTTCGCCACTCTTCATGCCACTGCTGAAATAGAATTTGAACCGCTAGCGTATCGCGCCAAAGCATGACCCCGCTATTGAAATGTGTTGCGCTTCCGGGCAAGCATCGCAGGGTGTAGGTTTTCTCCTCCAGCGCCACATGATCGCATAGCGCCACCATGGGCAGTCGATCAGTCACCATAGCAAAATCGCTGTGGGCAATGTAGTTCCAGAGATCACGAATCGGCTGAAGTGGCAGAATATCGGCATCCAAAAAGAGCGTTTCTCGATAGGGGCTAAGGCTACTGAGACGAGTCTTGATCTGTCGAGACGAAAAGGCGTGAGTATCAATCTCACCTGGCTTGAGAAACTTAGGCGTAATGTTATGGCTATATAGGGGCAGAAATTTCAACAAAGGCTGATCAAAAATCAACGTAATAGGTATTTCGGGTTCCTGCTGGCGTAGTGCCATTGCGCTAATCAAAGCAGCTTCCAGATAAGCCGAATTTGTTGCACCACAGTAAACCACTCCTCGACTACTCATAGAAAAATATCCTGAACCACTGCTGCTCATTATTTCAGAGATGGTCTCTCAGTACAGGTAATATTCCAAACAAGGTAATCGGTCATGTTTCAGAGCTTTAGGGCGATCGCCCCTGAGTCTACGGTGCCCAGCACTTGCTAAACTGATAAAGCTAAACTGGTAGAGAGCCAAAGATTTTTTAGGTATCGTAGATTGAAAAAGAAACACACCAACGCTTTGCTACTGGCGCTGTTGAATTCTTTAGCCGATTTTGATGGACAAGTGCCACCAGCAGCTTTGAGCATACTCGACGAATTGCAGCAGCGATCGGATACATTGCCGCCGCTGTATGCCGATGTTTTTGGGCTATTTCCTTCAGCCACCTGCGCAGATTTGGTGCAGCACATCGACGCTTTGCCGCAAGACCAAGTGGCGATCGCCAGCTACGCATTTCAAATCTTTCGCTCCTACGAGCAAATGTTGAGAATTGACACAACCCAAATGTCTCCAGAACAGAAGGCAGCCTGTGAGTCGCAAATGGAGCGGATTCGGTCTTTGGTGAATCGCGCCAAGTCTGCCATGGTGGCGACCCCAGAGGACAAGCCTCAAGAATAGCTCCAAGCTTAGCCTCAAGCTTAAATTCGTACAGCATTGGGCTAAAATGCGTTATTTGATTGACCCGATCGATCGCGTCAGTAGGAGACGAAATTGATTAATTCAGCGATCTCTAACCAATCCAAGCTTCATGTAGGCTCATGTAGCTCTCTAAGCATAGGCAAAATTAAATCAACTTTGAATTAATTTCTGCTCAACCAATCCAATTTATTTTGATTCTCGTAACTATATACAGAACAGTGAAAGCAGAGTAATCTATTTTCCCCAGAATTCTGTTCACATAAATATCCTTAGCGTGAAAAAGGAGAATATTAGCGTGAATAACGATAACTTTGATCTGAGCCTAATGCCTTCCCGTCGTGGTAAAACGCTCTCCCGTCGAGGGATTTTGATGGGAGGAACGATCGCAGGACTATCGGGTGCGATTGGGCTTTCGGCGCTCTCGGCAGGATCAAGTCAGGCTGCGGGAATGACTGCCTCAAATGATGCCGAAGTGCTAAACAAAGCGCTGTTTTATGAACACCAGGCAATCTGGGCTTATCAATTTGCGGCTGGTAAGCTGAGCAGTTCTAATGTCGGTCAAGCAGTTTTGGCGGTCGCTAAAAACAACTTGCGCGATCACATGGCGCACCGCGACAAGCTCAGTGAAGTTGTTAAAAGTCTGGGGGGAACTCCTGCGATCGCTGCCAGCACCTACGATCTCTCTTCTTACATCCAGCGAGGTGAAGGCAATATTGATAGTGATGTGAACATTGCAAAGCTGGCATTAGCGCTAGAAACTGATGCGGCGATCGCCTATGCCACCGAGATTTCTAAGCTTAAAACTCCGGCGCTCATCACCGCAGGAGCTAGTATTGGCTCTGATGAGGCAGCTCATGCAACTGCAATCCGCGCTGCTTTTGTGTCGCTAGGGGTGAACATTCCCGTCGTTCCCGCCTCGTTCGTTAGCGCCGATAGCCGTAGCCAGTGGGTGCTGAAGGTCTAGATCGCACCTCTGAGTCAATTTTGTAGAATTTAAGTGATCCCGTGAAACAACTCAGCCCGTAAAGTCCCCAGCCGGATTTTACGGGCTTTTTTATTGATACCAGTTTAAATGGATGATCCGGCAGATGGTTT
>CASBQM010000761.1 GCA_949127645.1 Synechococcales cyanobacterium PMM_0036 | reverse complement strand
TAACAGTAGTGGGGTGGCGATCGCCAAATCTACCAACGACGGTAAGGCAAACGAAGCCATTAATCAGACCGTGGCGGCAGGCACTTACTTTGTGCTAGTGTCCCCGTTTTCTAGCGCCAAGTCAAACTACACGCTAGATATTTCCTCTAATTACACGGGGCAATCTAGCAATCCTGTCCCCTCCTCTGGCTCGACGAGTTCATCTAGCCCCTCGCCTAATCCTGCACCCACCACGAATCTAACGGGCGATCCGGGCAATACTTTGGGCAGCGCCGAAGTCGAATCTTCCGCCGCTTTTTCCCGAACTCAGCAAGTCAACAAAGATGATCAGGATTTCTACCGCTTTAACGTGGGTCAATCGGGCGTGTTTACCGCCAACCTCACCGGACTCTCTGGCGATGCCGACGTGAAGCTGATTCAAGACAAAAATAACAACGGATCAGTCGATCAGGGTGAAGTGCTGGGCTGGCAGTGGGAATGGGGCACTGGCAACGAGAACATCCGCCGATTCCTCTCTGCCGGAAACTACTTCGTTGAGGTGATGGGCTACGGCACCGAGATGAAGAACTACACGCTGAACACTGCCTTTAATGCTCAGAATAGCGACGATCGCAAGTTTTCCATCAACCTCAACTACAAAGATGGGCTAGGTAATGTTAGTTCTACGGTACGAAATGCTCTCGTTGATGCGGCCAAGATTTGGGAAAACGTCATTCCCTACAGCAGCTTCAACGGCGCACATACGCTTAACATTGACGTAGTGGGCATCAACAGCTCTCAAGATTGGCTTGCTGCCGCTACCAACACGGGAGGACAGAACGCCGCAAACGGGAAGTGGCTACCCACAACCGGAACCATTCGGATTAACACCAGCTATGCCAACACCTACAACAGTAATCCCGACTATCTCAAAGGCATTGTCACCCATGAGCTAGCTCACGTGCTAGGCATCGGCACCATCTGGGAGAAAAATGGCAACAGCTTAATCGATCGCTCCACCAACACCTATAAAGCAGATAGCTATGCGGGTCGCGCCTACGGTGAGGTGACGGGCACACTGCAGCCTACCGCAGTCCCGGTTGAAGCAGGTTCTTATGGTCACTGGGATGAGAACACCTTGCAAGACGAATTGCTGACCCCCTATGCCGAGAGCATTGGTGTCAAAATGCCGTTGAGTGAAGTGACGATCGCCTCTCTCCGAGATCTGGGCTGGAACGTCAACTATGGCGCGGCAGAAAACTTCTCCCTCAGCCAATCGATTAAGCGACCGGATGGGCTAATGCCTGATTCGGTAGGCTCCAACACGGCAACAAGCCCTTCAATCGACAGTTCTGCGCCCAGCTTTCAGTCTCTCAAAGAGTCTGCCTTATCGCAGAATGCCATCAGCGCGACGGGAGCCGACCTAGTTACCCAATGCCAGTGTGCAGCCTGCACGGGTATGCGAACTGCTATGGGAATGAGTACGACGACCAGCTTCTCGGATGCGATCGCTTCTAGTGGTTCAGGCAATGACCTTACGGCATCCAAGTGGTCAGTGATTTAGCTCTCAATTAAATCTAGTCATTAAATCTAGTCAATAAGTCTGGGTAGAGCCTGTGGGGTGGATGATTCAATCTGCCCTGCTTTTTTATGGTGATGTGGTTTGTAATAATGCGGTGCGATCGCCAGTGGGGAGAAAGGTCGGGGATGAGGGTAAGACGTTTGCTACTCATCAGAAACCCTCTAAAGTCATTCAACTTAGAGGATTCCAAACTTTAGCTTCGCTTTTTCTAAACTGGGGCGCTAGGATTCGAACCTAGGAATGGCGAGACCAAAACCCGCTGCCTTACCACTTGGCGACGCCCCAACGGTGTTCACCTCTAGTATCTTAGCAGTTACTCAGGCAAGAGTGTCAACTAGTTACCGCAATTTGGTGATCAGGTTTGAGTAGGTCATACCAAAAAGGAGTCCGGTCAAAAATCGGCTTGCAAAATTGCCTCCCCTCGTCTGGCGATCTCTCTGGCGTAGTCTGTCCAAGCTCCTTGCCCCCAGTAACGGAAGCAGCTCGTTTGCAGCAGCAGATTATGCAAGAGCGCATTGCGGTAGCGGCTTTGCTGAGCGATCGCCGGGTCGGATTGGATCAAGGGATCGATCGCCTGATGGAATTGAGCGCTGAGCTGATTCATAGGAGTCAAAACATTTTCGTACCCTTTGACCCAGCTCAGATCGCTCGTCCAGGAGGCTCCATCCATATGAAAGTTGGGATGCTCGGTCTGGATGTCCTGAATTGCTTGGACTATGGCTTCTGGCGTGTAGGTGCTGACCCGTTCCCAGATGCGATGCTGACCGATCGCCTGACAGGTGGGCAGGTTTTCTAGGCTACAGCCCGCTGCCTCAATCAGCTCTAGATACTCGGTGCCCGTGAAACCGACGGTCTTGCCCTTTGCGTCTCCCCAGGCTTGCCTGAAGGCAGATGGAAACTCATTCATCATCACGCCGCCATTTTCGCCATCGCTGATTTGCGACACCAGCGGCGGAATCATTACGCCCCCTATCTGCACGGGCGAGAGCGTCTTGGCTTCGTAGTAAGGCTGCATTTGCCCCACAAGCTTGGTGTCCGATCCCTGAGTTTTAATCAGCGCCGTGATGCTGATGACTTCGCCTGTAGAACTGCGTGCCACCAGCCGATGGGGTACGTGCTTAAACCCCAAAGGCTGACCTGCAAGGCTTTCTACCGAATGCTCTTGCACCAACAGCCAGCGATAGCCGCAATCTTTCAGCGCCTTGACAAACTCATAGAGCGTGTCGGGATGGTTGGGAAGATGCATCTCTGGAGGCGAGAAGCCTTTGACGCGTGCCAAAGCCTCCCAGCCAAAAACGGCGGCAAACTGATGCTGCCATGCCTGAATATGCAGCCTCAGATCGGGGATGGGCGTAGAGGGCACAACGGCATGGCTCCACATCGTTCCTAACCACTCTACATAGGGCTGATAGTCAGGCGTACAGGTGATGCGCTTGAGGTTATCCAAGATATCGCCGCGCCCCATTTGCCGTAGTCCCCACAGCAAATTGCCAGAATAATCAAGCATGATGCGCGGATTGCAGCCCTGGTTAACCAGCTCTGGAATAAAATCCGCCATGCGTGAGTAGCACCAGGCAAACACACCCGCATTGTGGTTGTCTCCCTGATTGGGATGCTCGAACATATGCTGTAGGTTGCCAATCATTTCGCCGTTTGCACCTGCCGGAATAGTAGGCTGATGCATATGCAGTGCGATCGCAAACCCGGCTGAAATATTTTGCAGTTGCAGGTTGGTACGAGACAACCAGATCGGCTGTTCCAGTCGCGTTATGGTCTGGACGGCAGCTTCCGAGCCGCAAATATTGGGCAGGTCGTCAGTAGTTTCGGAAGGCTGGGGTAAGGATGAGGCGATCGCCATCTGGGCAGCAGGCGATTGGGCGGCAGGTGATTGGGCGGCAAATGACATAGTCTGCACTCCCGAAGCTTCATATTCTTTACCTCCACACTATACCGAACCTCTTTCTGATGCCCAGGTTGACTGACAAATCTTTGCCCTTTACCCCCTAACCCTTCCTCCCACGCGGGGAGAAGGGAAGCTAGAAGGTTTCTTTTCAAAGCCTCTCTCCCTCTCTGGGAGAGAGGTTGGGTGAGGGCGGCATAAGTTTTGTCAGTCAACCAGGCAAAATACCTCACGACAATAACAACTAGGGAGTGGGTTTAGCTCGCTTCTCAGCTTCCCTTTCTGGGTCAAAACCTTCAGTGACTTCTTCAACGTTCAGTTTTTCACCTAGCGTTTCCGGCTCATTTTTCTTACCCTCTTGTGAAGCTTTGTTTTGCCATTCACGGCGTTGCTCTCTCGTCTCACTGTCATTCTCAACAGAAATCGATTTTGTAATACCAGGTATACCCATTGTTTCAGTGGGAGAAGAGGCCGCTAAAACTGCTGATTGGGTAACGCTTAGGAGCATTACCACACTAACTAGCAGCACAACGAGGCGTTTGGTGATTGCCTTGAGTGAATGAAACACATAAGTTGTCATAACTATTTACCTTTTAAGTAGCTGAGTTGAAGAGAATAAATTAAACCTTGATTTTGTCTGCTTGATTTTGTCTGCTTAATTTCCCTTACTTACATTACGCCTAAAGATGCAAAACGAACCTCTAGACAAAAGAAAACTGAGCTTTTCACAAAACAAAGCGAATTGAGACAGTCAGCAATTCGCGGCTCTTGACTTAGATGGCTCTACGACCTGTAAGGAGGTTATAGACCAGCCCGATGACTGCTAGAACCAGCAGCAGATGGATTAAGCTCCCTCCAATATGGACAGCAAATCCAAGCAACCAGAGGGCAAATAGAACAACCACCCCTGTCCAGATTAAGTTAACCATTGCTTGTGCCCTTAAATGCTGAGAGATAACATCGACCTGCCAATATCGACCTGCCAATATTTGAACATTAAGGTAGGCTTTAGAGCGCTACAACTCTCTTAAGAGGGAGGCTGAATTTACTAGGTTGTAAATTGCTATGAAGGCGATCGCTTGTTCATCAACCCAATCGTAGATGAGACTTGAGGAAAGATTGCAGGGCGGTTAATAGCGGTTAGTCTGGATGTAAGTAGCCTCAAAATCTAGATGTATCTGTATCTATAAGCACAAACGTATTTCTTGGCTGAGGTGATTGAGTGAATAGGCTAAATCAGGGCGATCCAGCTTATAGGGTAAAGATTTCTGGTTGAAAAGGCTATTTAATCTTTACTCGAAGTTCTTAATCTTTACTCGAAGTTCATGTTGTCAGCCGTAGAGTCCTTAATTCCTGGAGCAGATCAACGAAAAAAGTGTGGTTAGAGACGATATGTATAGTGAACTTCATACGAAATTCATAAAAATCGGAAATCCATAGAGGAATAAAAAGTTTCTGCAAAAGAGCAGCTTTTACAGGACTGCACTCGGAGAAATCCTCTTAGTATTGCCAGTAGAAACACTGAAACTTCGCAGCAATCAGTGAAGGTGACTCGATCAGGTTTGCATGGCATCAGTTGGCAATGACTGATGGACATGAGTATTAGCAAGGCTATTTTCCCAAGGCACTACCAAAATGAGTGGTAATTCGGTTTTATCAGCAGCGATCGATTTTCCTCCCTATCCTCGGCTGGAAGCGCCACATCGTTCTGCGTTCTGTCTGATCAAGCGCACGATCGACATTGGAGGTGCCCTTTTGGGACTGCTGATTTTTGCCATTCTCTTCATTCCGGTAGCGATCGCCATTAAGCTAGACAGCCCAGGTTCTATCCTCTATCGGCAGGTACGCTATGGCTTGCAGGGGCGACCTATCGTTATTCGCAAGTTTCGCTCGATGGTGCAGAATGCGGATGCTTTAAAAAGCTCTATTCCCAACGAGGCGCAGGGGCTAATCTTTAAGAACAAGCAAGATCCGAGGGTGACGCAGGTGGGTCGTCTGCTACGCAAAACCAGCCTAGACGAATTTCCTCAGTTCTGGAATGTTTTAATAGGAGAAATGAGTCTAGTAGGAACCCGTCCGCCGACTCATGATGAAGTAGTGCAGTACAGCGATCGCCACTGGAAGCGCCTCAACGTTAAGCCGGGGCTGACGGGTGAGTGGCAGGTGAATGGGCGATCGGCGGTGCAGGATTTTGAGGAAGTGGTGGATCTCGATCTACGCTACCAAGTCTTGTGGAATCCTCTATATGATTTGGTCATTATCTTGAGAACTTTGGCTGCTTTGCTGACCAAGCGTGCAGGTGCCTACTGATGGCTGCTCAGTCTAGAGCCAACGGGTCTTAAATCCGCCAAGTCTAAAGCCGCTTAACCCAATTCAATTTATGTCTATGCAGGGGGTGAGTCAGAAGATCCCCCCTTTGGCGTTGCTGAATACAAATATGAATTGCCCTCATCCCCAACCCTTCTCCCTAGGGAGAAGGGAGCTAGAACTTTTGTCCCCTCTCCATTCGGAAGAGGGCTAGGGTGTAGCTTGCTTCCCGAAGGGTGGGGCAGTCTGAGAATTCATACCTCAATTCAGCAACGCCCCCCTTTTTTGTGTCCGGCTTATCTTGATAAATTAAGTCTGTTAAATCATGCATCAGGCTGTCAATTCCAATGATGCCAGATAGCCTGCGGCTAGGCGATCGATAAAAGTACTAAAGATCCCAAAATTTCTTAAATTAATTTTTTTTTAGGTGATTGATTTGAGCAGAGTTTGATTACAGTTATACAAGTCTAGTCAAACACGCTAGATATGCAGCTTTAATGAGGCGGTTTTATATGGGTGGTGTAAGAGAGGGTTGTAATGTTTGAACTGATCACTCAAATTCTCGTTCTAGTTGGAATTTATTTCCTGGTGCGCTTCGTCTTGCTGACCTGGATTGAGCGACGGTATCTGACTTGGCTAGGAGGGTTGGTGTTGGTGCTGCTCATGGTGCTTGCCTTTCTCGACCCAACCAATAAAACCGTCGGCACACTTTGGGGGGTGATCTCTTTTCCCCTGCGACCCCTGGGTTTAGTGCTGATTTTAATTTCATCTTCTTTGCGGCTCGGAACCAAAAAAGTGGATGGATCACAGGTGATGGCAGCGTTGCTGATTCTGCTGATATCTAGCTTGCCGCTGACTGCCTATCTGCTGACAGAGCGAACTGAGCAGAAGCCAGCATTAGAGCTAAGCCAGCGTTCTAGCGATCGCAATGTGGAGGCGATCGTGGTTCTAGGCGATGGCACCACGCCTAGCAACCCGGCTTACCGTCTGCGATCGCAGTTGAGTAACGTTGCTGACGGTCTGAGCGTCACGCTACAGTCTCGCTTGCTCTATGCAGGGCAGCTTTATGGTGAACAGCGATCGCGGGGCAATACGCCGCTCGTGATTGTTAGCGCGGGACCGCAACCCATTCTGGCTCAGCCCAATGTCACCTCAACAGACGTTATTACCAACTTTTTGATTCAGAGAGCCGGAGTCGATAGCTCTCAGATTCGAGTTGAAACGGAGGGGATCGATCCTCGCAGCAGCGCGATCGCGGTTCGTCAAATCTTAAGTCCAGGAGCTGCTACCGACAATTGCCGTCTTTACGCCACCTGCGACAACGGATCGCTTCAAGAAATCCAGAGAGATCCCGCAACGGCAGGAAATCGAAATACGATCGAGCTAGTTACCCCGGCGCTAGGACTCCGGCGAGCGGTTTCCACCTTTGCTCGGCTCAACATTGCCAGCATTCCTAGACCCACAGATTTTTATGTCTTTCAGAGTCAGGGAGGGATTCGGCTGGCGGCGCTGACCGATCTGATTCCTAGTGCCGAGGCTTTGGTCATCACCAGTCGTGTGGTGGATGAATACCTGGCAACCCTCTACTATTTCCTGCGACAATGGCTGACTGATCCGCTGGGTGTGTAAGCTAAGGAGTATCCATCCCCTCTTCTCCCAACATGGCTGATGCTCGGCTGCAAAAACTTGGTGAATATATGCGTCCCCACTGGCGGCAAGTCGCCCTGGGGATTTTGTCTTTGTTTGTCGTCAACGCATTGGCAGTCTATGTTCCGCTGCTGATTCGGGATGGGCTGGATGAGCTGCAAACCACCTTCACCATGCAGCGGGTGCGCGGCGAGACGCTGGCCAGCCACATCGAGCGCAGCGTGGAGGCCCGCGATCCCAAGGACGGGCCCTACTCGCTGCGC
>CASBQM010000760.1 GCA_949127645.1 Synechococcales cyanobacterium PMM_0036 | reverse complement strand
TGAACTTCGTCGATCACTAGAATCACATTTCCAGCCTGACGAATCTCATCCATAATTTTCTTGAGGCGCTCTTCAAACTCACCTCGATACTTCGTACCCGCAACCAGCAGACCGATATCCAGCGTCATCACACGCTTGTCTTCCAAGATATCCGGGATATCGTTGTTAGAGATGCGCTGTGCCAAACCTTCGGCGATCGCGGTTTTACCCACCCCAGGTTCACCAATCAGAACAGGATTGTTCTTGGTGCGACGACCCAGGATTTGAATCACGCGCTCAATTTCCTTTTGGCGACCGACCACGGGGTCAAGTTTGCCATCAGCAGCCATCTGGGTCAGGTTAGAGCCAAATTCGTCCAGCGTCGGGGTCTTCGTCCGTCCTTGACCACCACCCGCAGAAACTTCAGCAGTTTCACCCAGCATCCGGATTACCTGAGTGCGAACCTTAGAGAGGTCAACACCTAAATTCTCCAGCACCCGAGCCGCAACGCCTTCTCCTTCGCGGATTAAGCCGAGCAGCAGATGCTCTGTGCCGATGTAATTGTGCCCCAACTGGCGAGCTTCCTCAAGAGACAGCTCTAGAACCCGCTTAGCCCGAGGCGTGAATGGGATTTCGACAGCGACGAAACCCGATCCCCGCCCAATAATCTTCTCTACCTCAATCCGGGCATCTTTGAGATTGACACCCATAGATTTCAGTACTTTGGCGGCGACGCCGGTCCCTTCTCCAATCAGACCCAAGAGGATCTGCTCTGTTCCCACGAAATTGTGCCCCAGGCGACGAGCTTCCTCCTGGGCAAGCATAATCACCTTAATGGCTTTCTCAGTGAAGCGTTCAAACATGGCGTTACCGTACCACTTGGCGAACCGTTGAACTGATTTTAGCATAGGAAAATCACTCAACTGTTACGAGCAAACAGTGAGTTAGGGTGGTGATTACCGAAGATCAGCAAAATTACATAGGAAATTCTTGGGGTCAAAGAAGTCCCTGGGGATCAAAACCAACGTTATTTCTTGAAGAAATTTTTGGCTCCCAACCGATGATTTTTACGACAAGTTGGGGACGAAGTCAAGAGAAAATCACAAAATTGTTAAGTTTATATACTCATGTTCCGGACAGGCTTAGCTCTACAGAACAGGAGACAACAACTGCCAGCCCGATCGCCTTAACTGTAGGCTTACCGTCTCTTGCCATCCTCTTAATGTCTGAGCAAACTCTGGATGCTGCAATCCCTTTCGCCACAGAATCAGCGCATCTTCGCTCTGATTGCCATCCTGATAGTAGTTGCGACGTTTGCCCACTTCCTCAAAGCCGAACTTTTGGTAGAGGGCGATCGCTCCCCCGTTGGAAGATCTGACCTCTAAAGTCGCCCATTCCAACCCACGCTGATGGGCTGAGGTTAAGAGCGCACAGAGCATCGCCTGACCCAAACCCTGACGCTGATATTGAGGAGCGATCGCCAGTACGGTAATGTGTGCCTCCTCTAGAATTGCCCAAAGACAGGCAATGCCGATGAGTGGCTCAGATGAAGTCCCGACCTCACGCTGCGGCTGCAAAACTAATAGATCGCTATTAGGGCTGTTTAGCTCTCGCTGGTAGCCTTCTAGCGTCCACAGTCCGCCAAGGCATTGCTGATCGAGGGCAACGGCTTCCGGTAAGAGATCGGCAGTGAGGGGGGTAAGCACCAAAAAATTCACAGAAGCATTAGAAAGATAAGTCGGAGATAGACAGCCCTCAATTGTACACTGGGTGTATCGTTCTTGTGGAGCGGCGCGATCGTGCCTCTATTTCCATGAGATATCTGATTGAAAAGGACAGCGAATTCTCATGGTATCGACTCCAGCTCTGGTGGCATCAGGTCGCCAGTATCTACCCACTCCAGCTACTGACTGCCCCTCTCCCAATCAATTTTTGCTGCCGCTCACAGCAAAGCTAAACAGCCAGGATCATCTTGAGGTGGGTGGTTGTGATGTCGTTGATCTGGTCGCACAATTCGGCTCACCGCTTTATGTGTTAGATGAAGAGACGCTGCGAATGGCTTGCCGCCAGTATCGTCAGGCGTTCCAGCGTTACTATCCAGGCGAATCGCTTGTGATTTACGCCTCAAAAGCCTGGAACTGTACGGCAGTCTGCGCGATCGTCGCCAGCGAAGGTCTAGGAATTGACGTGGTTTCAGGAGGCGAACTCTACACGGCGCTTCAGGCAGGGCTGAATCCTGAGACCCTCTATCTGCATGGAAATAACAAGTCGCTGAACGAGCTGGAGTTTGCGATCGACCAAGGCTGCACGATCGTCGTAGACAACTGGTTTGAGCTAGAAACCTTGTCTGGACTAGATACTTTGTCTGGACTAGATACTGGAATGACAAGCCGCCCCATTCGCATCATGTTGCGGCTGACTCCAGGAATTGAGTGCCACACCCACGACTATATCCGCACGGGCAGCATTGACAGCAAGTTTGGCTTTGACCCGCAGCAAATTGAAAAAGTCTACAAATTCATTAGCCAGCAGCCTAGTCTAGAATGCGTCGGACTCCACGCCCACATCGGCTCACAAATTTTTGAGCTTCAGCCCCATCACGATTTGGGCGCGGTCATGGTGCAGTGGTTTCAAAAAGCAGCGCAGTATGGCTTGCCGGTTCAACAGCTTGATATTGGCGGCGGGTTGGGCATTCGTTACACCGAGTCAGACGATCCGCCGAGCATCGACGAGTGGGTGAAAACGGTCTGTCTCGCCATTGTAGAAGCCTGCGAGAGTCAAGGGCTGCCACTCCCCAAGCTGATTGCAGAACCGGGGCGATCGCTCATCGGATCTGCCTGCGTTACGGCATACACTATGGGCAGTCAAAAAGAGGTGCCTGGTATCCGTCGCTATGTGACGGTGGATGGCGGTATGTCGGATAATCCCCGTCCGATTACTTACCAGTCTACCTATCGGGCGATCGTGGCAAACCGGATGTCGGCAGAGATCAGCGAAACGGTGACGATCGCCGGGAAACACTGTGAGTCAGGCGATATTGTGATTAAAAATGCGCAACTTCCTAAAACTCAGCCTGGAGATATCCTGGTAGTGATGGGAACAGGTGCGTATAACTACAGTATGGCTTCCAACTACAACCGTCTGGCTCGTCCGGCGGCGGTATTGGTGCATGACGGTGAGGCAAGCCTGATTCTAGAGCGTGAAACTTATCACGACTTAGTTCGTCAGGATCGTCTGCCAGCCAGACTCAGTGCTTCGGGTAATCAATAGGATGAAGGACGAGTGAGCGTAACGGCTTCCTGAATTCAAAAGCGTCAATCCAGCGTCAATCTGATGGGATCTTTGCTAAATCAATGGCCGACAAACCTGGACTGGATGGGGTCATTGCGATCGTCTGAAATTAACGTTGGATGGATGTCACCCCTGGGCATAGCGGAAGCTGAACAGCGGCAGGTCGTGTTTCTATCAGCGATCGATATTGGGCTGGTGCTGCTGCTAACCTACATGATTCTCGTAATCATCGGCGAGCGGCGAACGCTTTGGATGGTGAGGGGATTGATTGTTTTGATGTTGGCAGCGGCGCTCAGCAATGTCCTACAGCTCAAGCTGCTGAGCTTTGTGCTAGAAAAACTGGTGATTGGCTCAGCGGTGGCGATGGCGTTAATTCTTCAGGCAGAGTTTCGCCGTCTGCTGGAGCAGTTGGGACGAGGGGAGGTGATGACGTTATTTCGATCGCCCCGAGAATCAATGCCTAAATCCGATAGTGTGACCGATGAAATTGTGGATGCGGTTAAAGAGCTGTCCCAGAATCGCACGGGTGCGCTAATGATTTTGGAAACCGATCGCCCGATTGATGAACAGCGCGACTTTTCGGTTCCAGGCGTGAGGCTGAATGCAGAAATTTCTAAAGAGCTGCTGCAAACCATTTTTCAAACCTCCACGCTGCTGCACGATGGCGCTATATTCGTGCGGGGGTCACGCATAGTTTCGGCAGGTGTGATTTTGCCCCTCTCAGAACGCACGGCTTCTCGACAGTTGGGCACCCGCCATCGGGCTGCAATGGGCATCACTGAGCGTATTGAGAACTGTCTCTGTATCGTAGTTTCTGAGGAGACTGGATCAATTTCACTCGCCGAACGGGGAATACTAAACCGACCCTTAACCAGCAGTAAGCTGAGGGAACTCTTGCATGAACGCTTCTCTAAATCCGCCGATCGAGAACCCGTTGCGCCGTTACGGAATTTGAGTCGGCAAATCGGTAGTAAAATGAGGGCGATTTTTCCACGTTTCCGCTCAAAATCATCTGCTTCTCGGGAGAAAAAATGACCGCAAACCCCTCTGTCTTGTTGCCATTACCTGCTGATTTAAAACCCGATCGCCTACCTAAACACGTAGCCGTCATTATGGATGGCAATGGTCGCTGGGCAAAAAAGCAAGGCATCCCTCGGATCATGGGGCATCGGCGCGGCGTGGATACGCTAAAAGATATCCTGCGCTGCTGTAAAGACTGGGGCATTGGGGCGCTGACAGCCTACGCATTTTCCACAGAAAACTGGGGACGACCGCTCGAAGAAGTTGATTTTTTGATGACGCTGTTTGAGCGAGTCCTGCGTCAAGAGCTACGCGAAATGATGAAGGAAGACGTGCGCATTCAGTTTGTCGGCAACTTGAACGCGCTGCCCAAATCGCTTCAGGTAGAAATTGAGCGATCGATGGAGGAAACCCGCCACAATACAGGGATTCAGTTCAGCGTTGCGACTAATTATGGAGGGCGGCAGGAAATTATTCAGGCCTGTCGGGCGATCGCGGCTCAGGTGCAGCAAGGTCTGCTTCAGCCCCACGAAATTAACGAAACCCTATTCGCACAGCACCTCTACACGGCTGATGTTTGCGATCCTGACCTGATGATTCGCACGAGCGGCGAGATGAGAATCAGCAATTTTTTGCTGTGGCAAGCAGCCTATGCCGAGCTTTACGTCACTGACACGCTATGGCCCGACTTCAACCGAGAAGCCTTTCACCGAGCTTTGATTTCTTACCAAGCGCGCGATCGCCGTTTCGGTAAGGTTTAGGCTTAGAAATACTTAGGGTCCCGCAAAAATTGCTTCATCTAGATCTCTGCGGCTGAGGGAATACTTGAACGATCGCTGCAAGTCGCGCCCCTCTTCTCCAGCAGCAACATAGCAAACGGTGAGGGCATCAACTTCCATCCAAATATCAGCTTTCCAATTCGAGACCTGTACGTGCCAGCAGTGCAGGTTATCTTGATCTTGCTCACACCCTTTAGAGCGTAGCCACTGCTCAATCTCAGGTAGAGGGTGATTGTAGAGCGGAGTGTCTGCCGGGGAAAGGTGCATAGTTCAGAAGCAATCTGTAAAGAGCGGTAAGGTGGCTAACGAATTATTAAGTTACTGTAATATACCTTAATTATAATAATTTATTGAGGTTTACGAGTTGAGATCTTGTGCATGAGCCGTAATTTAAAGACCCATAAAAACTAGGCTTGTCACGTTAACAGACAAGCCCAATATCATTAGATCGATCGCAATGCTAATCCTAGGCTTTCTTCAGCCAGCTAAACATGGCACGCAGATCTTTGCCCACTTCCTCAATCTTGTGTTCAGCTTCACGACGACGCATAGCGGTAAAGCCTGCCTTGCCTGACATATTTTCCAGCACAAACTCACGGGCAAACTGCCCCGACTGAATCTCGCTCAAGATCTTCTTCATCTCGGCACGAGTGTCATCGGTGACGATCCGAGGTCCGCGCGTCAGGTCGCCATACTCTGCGGTGTTAGAGATGCTGTCGCGCATGGTTGCCAAACCGCCCTCGACGATCAAATCCACAATCAGCTTCACTTCATGCAAGCACTCAAAGTAGGCTAGCTCAGGCTGATATCCAGCATCCACCAGAGTCTCAAAGCCCGCTTTAATCAGGGCAGACAATCCGCCGCATAGCACCACCTGTTCGCCAAACAAATCGGTTTCAGTTTCTTCGCGGAAGGTAGTTTCCAAAATGCCCGCGCGCGTACCGCCAATGCCTTTGGCATATGCCATAGCGCGATCGCGTCCCTGACCCGACGCATCTTGAAAAACCGCGAATAGGCAGGGCACCCCTTCGCCCTGGGTATAAGTCCGGCGCACCAGATGCCCAGGACCTTTGGGAGCCACCATGACTACATCGACATTAGATGGCGGCACAATCTGAGAAAAATGAATGTTGAAGCCATGGGCAAACGCCAAAACGTTGCCATCCTTCAAATTTGGCTCAATCTCGCTTTTATAAACGGTTTTCATGACTTCATCAGGCAGCAGAATCATGATGAAATCTGCCAGAGCTGAAGCATCAGCAACGGATTTCACCGTCAATCCTTCAGCTTCGGCTTTAGCAACCGACTTACTGCCGGGATATAGCCCCACGATCACATTAACTCCACTGTCTTTAAGATTGAGAGCATGAGCATGACCTTGAGAGCCGTAGCCAATGATGGCGACCGTTTTCCCTGTCAAAAGATCTAAATTTGCGTCCGTGTCATAATACATCCGAGCCATGAGCTTTCTCCGTCCAGCGATCGATTTATTGCCAAGCCTTTGATTGTACCAAAAAGGGAGGTGAGGCTCTAATTAAGAAAGTTTGATCTCTGAGTTCACACTCGATCTTCTGCTTTACGAAAGGCAGCTTGGCAGTGAAATCTAGCAAGTGAAATCTAGCGAGTGCCTGAAAGAAACGGCTTCATGACCAGAAAGCCTGCTCCAAAGGCGCTGACCACAATTAGCAAAATGGTGACAGTGAGCCAAAGTCCGTTGAAATCTCGGATAGGCTTAGTGCCTGTCCGTCCATGGGGTAAAGCAGATTCTTCGGTAAATAGCTGATCTGAGAG
>CASBQM010000759.1 GCA_949127645.1 Synechococcales cyanobacterium PMM_0036 | reverse complement strand
AGATACTCGCGGCAACAGTATCCGAGGAGTCAAGGTGTGCGAAGAGATCTCTGAACATTTTGATCTGCATTTGTTTGATTCTTCGATGGGCTGTCGGACGTTTTTGCAGCGATTGTCTCATCCTACCCGTTAGATTTTGGATCTTGGATGGCGAAGCTGATTAACTGACATATAAACTCAAACCGCCCTCACCCCAACCTCTCTCCCAGGGCAAGAGAGGGGCTTCAGACCCAAGAGAATTTCTAGCTCTCTTTAAAAAAATCCCCTTCGTGCCAGTGCAAGGCGCAAAGGGGAAAGACTCCCGCTAAAACTTGTAGCTACGAAACCCTGACCCGAACGTGAAACCTCAAGAGCTGTGACTTCAGTAAATTCGCTTAGGTCTGTGCCTCATGTAGCTAAATCTACCCGGAAACCACGTAGATTGCCATATCCTTATAGGTTCAGTTTACTGAAGCTTTATGCTTCAGTCCGGAAAAAAGAAGTATTCGTAAAGCCCGATCGTTCACACAGCCCGATCGTTCACACATTTAGATATGCCTTGGCTTCTTGGGCTACAGGCGGCATCTCGTCATGGCTTAGGGCTTCCAATGCCGTCCGAATTTCAGGACTCTTGAAGTGGCTCAAGGCTTGCGTGACTCGATAGCGAACTTGCCAATCGGGGTCGGCAACAAAGGTTAGCAGCAGGGGAACCGCGCGATCGTCCTCCAACTCTCCCAAAGAGCCGATCGCTGCCGTCCGGACTAGCTCGACGCTGGAGTTAAGGGCGCTGTTGAGTAGATCGAAGGCACGGCGATCGCCCAATTCGCCCAAAGCCGCAATAATACTGAACTGCACCAGCCACTCTGGAGTTTTGTGATAGAGCCGCTCTAAGTCTTCAAAGGCATCGGTGAGTTTAAGTGCCCCGATCGAGTCAGCGGCAGCCGCCTGCACATCGGCTTCGGGGTCTTCTAGCAAACAGCGCCGCAAAATTTCTAGCGCCAGAGGTAGGTTTTGCAATCCTAGGCTAGAAAGCTGGCTGACTGCCGCATAGCGTACCCGCACGTTGCCATCACTCACAGACTGCTGAATCATCTCGAAGGCGATCGCTGGATCGAGCTGTCGGAGCTGATTCACCCCGCTCAGCCGTTTGCCAAAATCCTCTGAACTCAAAAGCTCTTGCACGGACTCAGGAGTAGCGCTCATATTATAAATCTCGATTTTCAAAGGGATTAAAACTTTAAGCTGTTATGGCTTTATGTGGCTGGTTATGTGGCTGGTTGTGTGGCTGGTATAGCCTAGGACGAACTTGCCTACAGATTTGCCGCCATGTGGCGAATGATGTCTCCCCGCGTCACGATGCCCACGACCTGCCCAGCCGCATCGACAACCGGAAGCCGATGAACATTGCGATCGCGCATCAACTGAGCCGCTTCTTGAAGGGATCGATCGGCGGTAATGGTGACGATCGCCTTTTTGGTCATGACTTCGCCCACAGTCTGCCCTAGTGCCTTATGGAGTTCCTCTTCATGTTTGGCAGGATTTTCTAGAAAAATCACGCTATCGAGAATAGTGATGAATGCGGGTGATCTAACGCCCGTTTCTTGCCACATTAAGTCGGTCTCAGAAATAACTCCAACCAGCTTGCCGCTCTGATCGACAACAGGCAAACCGCTAATGCGGCGCTCTGCCAAAATTTGGATAGCCTGACTAAGGGGCGTTTCAGACTGCACAACGATCGGATCGGTAGTCATGATATCGGCAACGGTTACGGTCATAGGGTTTTGAGATCAAGTGGATTTTGAGATCAAGTGGGTTTCGAGATCAGGTCTCCTTCCATTTTAGGGAGTTAGGGGATCAACCGAGCTGAGGTTAATGTTTGTTGCGATCGGGCTTTGTCTTCATTCAGTCTGACTATGTTTTGTTAACGCTTTAAACTGTCCAATCTTCGAGCAATAGCTGCGATCGCGCCATGTCCTCGCAAAATCTGTTCTGCGCGGCGCAATCGGAGTACTAGCGATTGCACTAAGAAATCGGCTGCACTAACATTGTCTAGAGTCACAATGAAAATGTACCGGGTTGCACTTTTAATGGGAGCGATCGCAATATTATTGTATGGAGTCGCAATGGCGCTGTAAGCGAAGAGAACGACTTAAGAGCAAAGAGGAGTACTACAGTAAATCAGGAGGTATACCAACAGCCGTGGCAGAAGTTTGAGCGCACCTTTAGCAACGGCACGACTGAAGTGCGCTACAGGGCTAAAGTGCGCTACAGGGCTAAAGTGGTTTACGGTCAGCCCCGTCGCCAGCAGTACTGGCTTCTGACCCCTGACCCCAAAACCTTGCCCGACAATTCAACTTCCTTTGTGATGGTGGCTGCTCTTGCGGTGAAACTGAGCAAGATTAGAGACAGCTATGGCTTTAGAGCCTGGATTGAGTATGAACTCAAGCAGTTCAAAGATGCCTTGGGGTGGGCAGATTTCCGCATGATGAGCTACGAGCAGATTGAGAAATGGTGGGAGATGGTGATGAGTGTGCTTCTCAGGATCAGCTTATTTGCCGATGCCTTTAATGACGCTTGTCCCATTACGAATGGGCAGGTTGCCCGCTTGTCCATCAGCTCAACTTACAGCTTATATTTTCATCCGAATAGGTGCCCAAAGAGGGATAGCTACGGCTATAAGGAGAGAAATTTAAGAGGTGGTCTTTCGATAGTTTAATCTCCAGATTCGCTCTAGGGTTTCAATTCTTTGACGTAAGAGGGCAGCGCGACGCTTTCTATGAAAAACCACTCCTAGTCCTGCGAGTATTGGCAGCGCGACGATTAACACGCTCAAGTAAATACCGTTAGAAATCTCGCTAGATTGGGCGATCGGCTGAGCGATCGGCTGAACGCTAGAAGCTTGAGAGAGAAGAATATTAGGGGGTGAGTCAGACGATGACCGAGGGATAGGAAATTTCATGAGTTA
The DNA here is from genome assembly GCA_949127645.1 of Synechococcales cyanobacterium PMM_0036. Lineage (GTDB taxonomy): Bacteria > Cyanobacteriota > Cyanobacteriia > Elainellales > Elainellaceae > Drouetiella. The sequence continues at coordinate 516 of CASBQM010000759.1, read as the reverse complement.
TTCTCCTGCAGTCGGATAGTTTGCCCACTGATCCTGCCAATTGATGGCGATCGCATTCCATGCAGGTTGACAAAAAGAATTCTGAGAGTAACTGATTCTGACCAATTTAGATACCATCTGACACCAGCTTAGAGTATAGAATTTGTAACCTAACAGGTGAATGAAAAATGTATGTTTTTAGATATTGTTTTGGTAAACAATTGGCACGGGCTAACCCGCTACAAATTACACTACCTATCTCTTAAACCTTCATCAGGAAAGAAGTATCTTACTGCTATGAAGATGTGACTTTCAGAAGATGAAGTTGTGAGTGCGATCGCTATTTCTTGTGATGGTCGTCACTCTCAATTCTTCTAATCTTGCTATCCGATAGGATATTGAGAGATGTTCCCTCGCTTTTCCTATGCAGACTTCATCTCGTTTTGCGCCTGAGCTTCGTCTGCTACCTCAACTTGCAGAAACCCTGCGCCATCGCAGAGAGAATTTAGCTCAGCAAGTTGACTTTCCAGTTATTCT
>CASBQM010000758.1 GCA_949127645.1 Synechococcales cyanobacterium PMM_0036 | reverse complement strand
TAACTGAATAACCGGAACGCCGTCACGAGTACTCGATATTCGTGGCGGCGTTTTCGCGTGCGCGTTACGCGCTATCGCGTTATGATTGCTTTGGAAAAACCAAAGGACAAAACGACTATGAACAAGAAGACTATTCAGGACATTGATGTAAAGGGCAAACGAGTACTCGTGCGCGTCGATTACAACGTGCCACTGGACGAAAGTGGACAAATCACCGACGACGCGCGCAACGAGCTTCGCACCCTGACAGACGGCTATTCCAATGCTGAGGTGGCGCAATTTATCAATGCCGAAACCTCTGGTGGCGCTTTAACCCTCGTGATGAGTGATATTGGTGATGACTACACTAATACAGGCGATTTAATTTCTCTTAGCTATCGCTTGCAGGATGATGTGCGCCTGTATTTAGTTAAGAAGCCTCCTGATTTAGCGCCATTGGTCAACAAAAATCATGTTCTGGTTTTCCGCCCCTCTGTTGTCATGCGGCAAGCTATCCTGCAAAAAGGCTGGCGGTTAGAAATGGTTTCTAAGCCAGGGCGACTCTGGCGGTTGAAGCAGTAAAGAATTTTCTGGGGTTTCTACGACGGCTTGCCGCAGCAGCTTGAAACCCTGATACATTGAGATTGGGCAAGTCAAGGGGATTGAGCAAGTTAAGCATCGCTTTTTTTAACCGTTTTCTTCTATAAGATGAAAAAATTACAGGATGCTATTAGTGTTTTGATCAGTTTTGTGCTGATCGCTTTTATTGCCACTAGCTTGATCAAGCTGGTGCTATTTTATGTCAATGGCAACCCTTAAGAATTTAGAGAAGAGTGTAGGAACACCCCATGGCTGACGTATTTTCTCCTGAAGTAAGCGATCGCATTTGCAAGCACATGAACGAAGACCATAGTGAGGCGATCGCCCTCTACGCCCAGGTGTTTGGTGGAGTCGCCGAAGCACTTGCAGCGCAGATGCTAAAGATTGATGCTCAAGGTATGGATTTATTAGCGCAAACCGAGCAAGCCACTTTGCCCGTTAGAATTGCCTTTGATCACGAGCTAGCAGACTCAGAAGATGCGCACCAAACGCTCATTGGCATGGTGAAGCAAGCTCGTAAGCAGAGCTAGCTTAGAGTTTTAGAAAAGGCTGAGCTGAGTTGGAGGAGCCTCTAGCGCGTTCCAAGGTAGCAGCGGCACGGCAACGCCATGCTCCTCCAAAAGCTGCTGCAAATATCGAGCATTTCCAGGTGAATGGATCTCGATCGGGCAATGGACAAAAAAGTAGACCTGGATTCTCTGCTGCATCCATAGATCAATCTGCTGAGTCCATTCCAGAAGATAACGCTGGTTCAAATCCCGATTAGGATGGCTGATGTAACGAATCAGGCTAAAGCTTGCGGTCACGATGGGCTGTAAGGGCAACTGAGGCTTCTTGCGCTCGGAGGCAAGCTGGGGATTGTCAGGGCAATCATAAATTGGGCGTGTGTCTAGCAAAACGCGCCCTATACCCAAGTCTGTCAGCATGGCGTTGAGTTCGCGGGTATGAGGCTCTTTGAACCAATCCAGATGGCGAACTTCCAGAGCAAACTGAAAGCGCTGACGGGGCAAAGCCGTCAAAAAGCAGCGTAGGTCGTCTAGGCGATCGGGGCTATAGCTGGGCGGCAACTGGGCAAAGAATGACCCTAGCCGATCGCCCAATCCCTGCATCTGCTCTAGGAAGGCGATCGTTTGAGGAATAGCAGGCGTTAGCAACCCCTGATGCGTAATATCTCGCGGCAACTTTAGGCAAAACTTGAAGCTTGCCGGAGTCTCCAAGACCCAGCGCTGCACCGTCGCAGAGTCAGGAATAGAATAAAACGTCGTGTTGCCCTCTACCGTCGGGAAACGGCGGCTATACAGGTGCAAAAAATCGGTAGCGCGGCTTCCTACCGGAAACAGAGACCCAGCCGACTCCCCTGCCCATTCTTTATATGCCCAAATGGCACAGCCCAATCGAAAGTTCATGGTTCGATCGTACAGGCAATCTTGTAGAGTATCTAATCTTTAGGGGCAAATCTTTGAGGGGCAAATCTTTGAGGGGCAAATCTTTAGGGACACTGTTCTGCTGAATTCGCCTCAACAGAGCCGAACTCAGAGCCGAAATTTTGCATATCAATCTTCACCACGGGATAAACGCTCTGCCGAACCGGAATATCAATCCAAAACTCTGCCCCTTGACTGGGCTGAGAATAGCAGTGAAGATCGCCGCCATGCTGCTCTACTATAATCTGATGGCTGATAGATAGACCTAGACCTGTTCCTTTGCCAGGAGGCTTAGTCGTAAAGAAAGGACGAAAAAGCTGAGTCTGCAAAGCCTGGGGAATGCCCAAGCCATTGTCCCTAATCTGAATTACTGCCCGTGAGAGGCTACCCTGATCGTTGCCTGGAATGAGTAAAGTGCGGATCGTGATCTGAGGCGGCAAGTCTGGTGAATTACTCTCTGGTGAACTATTACCCTGTGATCGATCGCCCCCTTCCCATCCCTCTAGCGCATCGATCGCGTTGCTCAACAGATTCATAAAAACCTGATTGAGCTGACTGGGGTAGCATTCTACAGGCGGCAAATTGCCATAGTCTTTGACCACGGTAATTCCTTTGCTGCCGTCCCTCAGCTTCAGCCGATGCTGCAAGACCATTAGGGCGCTATCAATACCCTCGTGAATATCGACATCCTTCATTTCGGCTTCATCCAGCCGAGAAAAATTGCGTAACGACAGCACACTCTGGCGAATGCGATCGGCTCCAAGCTGCATAGAGGACAGAATTTTTGGAAAGTCTGCCCGCAAAAAGTCTAGATCAATTTCCTCAAGGCGATCGCTTAAGTCCTGACTCGGCTGAGAATGTTCCATTTGGTAGAACGTCACGAGGTCGATCAGATTTTGGGCGTAGCGGCTGGCGTGATTTAAGTTGCCATGAATGAAGTTAACTGGGTTGTTGATTTCATGGGCAATACCTGCCACTAACTGACCCAGACTAGACATCTTCTCATTCTGAATGAGCTGACTTTGGCTCTTTTGCAGCATTTCTAGCGCTTCATCTAGCTCTGCCGATCGCCGTTGAGTTTGCTCTAACAATTCCGCCTGTTGCAGAGCGATTCCAACCTGTATGGCTATCTGCTGAACAAATTCAATTTCATCGGGCTGCCACTGACGCAGTGCAGCACACTGATGAACGCACAGCAACCCCCACAGATCGCTACCTAGCAACAGCGGCACAACCAGATTGGCTCGAATCTGAAAGCTACTAAGTACCTCGATATGGCAAGCGCTCAACTGTCCTGCATGAATGTCGGCGATCGCCTGAACCCGCCCCTGATGATAATGAGCAGCATATTGTGCCCCAAAGCAGTGATCATGGATGTGAGCCGCTAGAGCCGAGCTATACTGCGGCAGCACGTCTTCTGAGACAAACTCGCCATCATTCCAGCCTGAATCTGGGTAAAAACGAAACATTCCTACGCGATCGGCATTCAAATGCTGCCGAACTTCGATCGCGGTCGTCTTGAAGATAGCCTCTAGCTCCAGCGTTTCACGAATCTTAGAGATAACCCGAAACAGCGCCTTCTGCTGTTCAATTTTCTGCTCAAGCTGCGCGGCTTGAGCCAGATCTCTAGCAGCCCAAATTTTCTTTATCCGTTCAAAGGCTTCCTGATCGCGGCAACAGTCCCGCAATTGCTCTAGATCTTTAAGGTTCATGACAGAAGCTTTGGGAAAGACACAAGGGAAGACACGATTGACTGTTACAAAACCTATGTAGCTAACAGCTTTTATCGAGACTTCACAAACTATTGCAGAATTTAGACATGGGGTAATGGGTTAAAACCCTTAAGTCCTGCCATTGAAATAAATAAAGTCATTTCAGTAGAATCCCTGAGGCTAGTCTAACGACTTTGAGCCTTGCAGGAGCTTAGAGATTTCTCCATGCATCATGGCAATGTCAGGATCACGCTGAATCGCCTGATAATACCGTTTCTCCGTCAATGTGCCCTCTTCAACAGGCTGGAGCATTATTTGTGCCTGCTCTAGCAAACTGCTAACCTGCTGCAAGTCTACAGGCTCTTTGGCGTGGATGACATCATCCATTTGAATAATGAACTGAGACATGGGGCGCAGCCAGTTAAACCATTCGTGATCGACAACCAATCGAAAAAATTCGCCGCTAGAGGTAATTCGCCCATAAAACTGTTCGTAAGTGACGCGCTCCGACTCCAAGAGCGCTTTATGCAGCCGCAGTATTTTAAGACGCACTTCTCGGAGTTGTTGGAGTGCAGGATCAACAGAAGAATCTAAAGCCATGAACCGATCGCTCAAAAGAAACGCTTTTCCCATCTTGGCATATGGTCTTACGCTACGGTCTTGCGCCTAAGCGATCGCCCTTGATTTTGACTGCAAAACCCCATTAGACTAATTTTCTAACGTTCCCGCTTGAGCAATGCATGAAAGGTTTAGCTAAGGGCATTGAGAGGTTCAGTCCTAGTCAGTCGTGGGTGAAAAAAATAGAGGGGCTGGTCTCAGGATATTCCAAAGTGGGAAACTCCGTATTTTTCAGCAAAGCGCAGTTTCCCTGGGTCGAAGAACTGGAGGCAAACTGGCAGGTGATTCGCCAAGAGCTAGATCAGGTAATGCAGCACATGGAGGCATTGCCCAACTTTCAGGACATTTCACCTCGACAGCAGGATATCGCCAATGACAACCTGTGGAAGACCTACTTTTTCTCTGCATTTGGCTTCCGGGCGCAAGGAAATTGCGATCGCTGCCCCGAAACCACTCGACTCCTCCAGAATATTCCGGGTCTGAAGGTGGCGTTTTTTTCTATCCTGGCTCCAGGCAAGCATATCCCAGAACATCGCGGCAAACACAAGGGCTTAATTCGCTATCACCTGGGGCTAAAAGTACCAGAACCTCAAGAGAAATGCTGGATTCGCGTCAGTAATCAGGTTGCCTACTGGGAGGAGGGCAAGAGCCTGATTTTTGACGATACTTTCTATCACGAAGTCCGGAACGAAACAGAGGATTACAGAGT
>CASBQM010000757.1 GCA_949127645.1 Synechococcales cyanobacterium PMM_0036 | reverse complement strand
AGGTGCAGGTGGGGGTGAGCACAATCATGTCGGGGTGCTCTTCTTGGTCTTTGCGAGTAATATTGTCCACCACCTTTTCTTGAGAGCCACGCGCCAGCACATTGCGATCGACCACGCTGGTTGTCACGGGCGTAAAGTTGCGTTCCCGCTCCAGCATCGATCGCATGACATTAAAGTAGTCATCGCCCAAAGGCGCATGCATGATGGCATGGACGTTTTTAAAAGAACTGGCAATGCGAAGTGTGCCGATGTGTGCGGGACCGGCATACATCCAGTAAGCCAATTTCATAGATATCTCCGTTTGCTGTGTGGCGCGAGGCTTAGGTCTAAGTCTGCTTCTGATTGTCTCAAAGATAGAGAGTCTCTGATCAGGTGAGTGCAGGATTCTTAACTGTTCGTGATGTCTCTGAAATTAATTGTCCGGGAGGTCTTGGGTGTATGGGTCGATCGCTTCCCGCATTCCTTCTGAGTATGGCTCTAGAACGGTCGAACAGACCTGGAGTTCGGCTAGTGCGTCAGAGAATTCTTCGGATTGAGGCTCGACCGTTTCGAGAATTTTAACGGCAGCTAGAGCCTTTTCTAGATAAGCGTGATAGTCCGCGAGGTGACGTTTTAGACTTATGAGGAATTTTCCGTAGATTACGGTCATTTGAATTACTGCACTGCTGACTGCTCACCACTGCTCTCTATGTGACGGCGTAGCACCGAGTTGATTAAAGCTTTATGTTCTCCACCTTGAGCTTGAAACCAATTCAAAACGTCCGGCTCAATCTGAACCAAGTGCTGTGCTTGAGAAGCCGGAATTCTTAGAGTAGCCTTCTCAAAAAACTCTTCTGTCAACGGTGGAATATCAGAATAATCAATCCCTTCATCGTCTACTGCCTCAAGTGCCGCCCAATTAGTACGAGAGGTATTGCTTAAGTCTTTTCTGCTCATATCGATTTGCCCTTCGGGCTGAAATGATCCGAATCACATCATTCTGCCGTTCTGTCCAAACGACAACCGCTATGCCGTTACTGAGGAAGCTGATACCGAACCAGCGGTCTTCACCATAATCAAAACGATCGCCTAGCTCAGTTAGCATCGGATTATCAAACATCTCAGGGACATCTGCGAAATCAATCTCATGTTTACGAATGTTCTCAAGATTTTTCGCTTCATCCCACTCAAACTGCATGAAAAGCAATGCTAATTAGGCTCTCTCTATTATCGCGCATTCTGTTCAAGGAAGTTTCATACTTGTCAGGCATTCCAATCAAAGCTAGTGTGTTTCAACTGCGCTCCTATCAGCCTTAACTATTAGTGTTCCCGCATCGATCGCTCTCCATTTCATCAAAGCGATCGGGCAGCAGATGCATGAACCTAAAGTCGCGTTTCTTATTCTCTAGGAAATGGTGGGAAATTTATGATGTTAAGTAAGAGCGGGCGATCGCTCCACCTGAAAGCTTTTAGACTACATGCCCACCCAGAAGTTGCACCACAACGTTCCCAATCACCCGCTGCAAATAGCCTAGAACGCTCAACAGATAACTTGTTGGCGGGCGGTGTGCGTTGGGGTTGTTATGCGGTAGTTAACCGCATTGCCAAAAGAACCAACCATTAGGTTTTCCAGATTGATGTCGAAGAAAAATGTAGCCAATGCCTGCATCTCCGAAATTAGGACCATCGCAAGCCCAATACTCTGAAGATAAATAAACGTAGATGCCATTTTGTTCAGAAGGCTCCTGGAAGAATTTGTAGGAATCACTAAGCTGACCGATAAATATCCACCCTTCAGCTGGTGCTTCACTGGAACTCTGCACCCACTCTGGAACGCCTCCAAGTTTTGTCTCGGTATAAACTCTGTTCCGCGTTTCGTCGGGCAGATTCTCGAGTTGCTCATCATCATAAAATGCCGATACCTGCTCTAAGAGGATTTGGTCATCCTGAGCAAGCCATTCAATGACCCGCGCTTCAGTCTCAAGCTGTGGGCAATCGGCTGGCATCGGAGTAGGACTGTCTGAAAGTTCTTCTGGGTCTAGAACAAAACAAGCATTAGCCCCAGAACCACCTTCCCAAGTTGGGCATCCTCCTGGGGCATAGTTGCATTGAAACACAAGAAGTGTGCGATCAGATTTACCCAAATCAAGTCTCTCTGGGTTGTGGACAAATTGAGCCAAGAGCGATTGGCTTTTTCCACAATGCCTACAGATGGGGTACTGTTCTGGTTTTAAGCCCCAAGGCAGACCTCCAAGCTTATCTTCCAACTTTTCTTGAGTTGGGAGATCTGCACTTAACTTTAGGTTAGGAACAAAATATCTCAATGATTCTCCCGCTTCCGCACTCGATCTTGACTTTGAACACAGACAAATAACATTACACCACTTCTTAGCCAGGGACTCAAGCTGCATAACGACCCCATTCACCCGCCGCTAAAAGTCTTTCGGACTCAACCGACCAACTTGACACGGTCGGTGTGCAACGGGATTGTTAGATGTTTGGTTCATTGCAAATATGACGAACAAATCGGGTTCTGGGAACTGGCAGAAAGTTACGACGGGCATAAAGCGAGATGACGCGCTGATGGTCTGCGTCCACCTCCAAGTCTAGTGCTTTCCAGCACCGCTCCGTAGCACCCGCAATAATTGCGTCGAGCAACTGAGTCCCAAGCCCGCACCCGCGCCACTCCGGCAAAACATAAAGCTCCTCAAGCCAGCCACTCCATCCACTATGCTCCAAGCTAAGCAAACAAGAAGCGTAGGCAAATCCCACAGCCAAACTATCAGTTGAGGCGACAAGGATAAAACCAAATTGCGGTTGCTCGACAACAGCACGAAGCGATGAAACAAGTGCATCTGTGGAGCTGATGATGCCATGTTCTTTTAGCTGTGCCTCGCATAGCGTTGCAATTTGGGAAAACTGGTTGTTTGCTAAGGGCACGATGGTTGGTTCTTTCATTGGATTTGTGCGAGAAAGCCTAACGTTTGAGTTGAGTCGGAACAGACGATATTGCATTCAGAATTGTGTGACCGCTGTTGTGAACCCTCGGCATATGGCAGCAATTTTGTTGCCGTCCGGATCTCGCACATAAGCGGCATAAAAGTCCGGGTTGTAATGCGTTCGCAGCCCCGGAGTTCCTTCCGAAATTCCGCCGTTCAGAACCGCGAGAGCGTGGAAGCTGTCCACTTCCTTCCAGGTCTTTGCGCGCAGAGCGACCATTGTTCCATTGCCTACCGTTGTCGCTGAGCCGTCAAAGGGCTTACACACCCATAGCGCCAATTCCGTTGCGCCGTGATCCTCGTAGGTACCCCACCCAACCCAGTTCTCCCAGTCCGCTTCATCCGAGATGTCACAGCGCTTCAGTCCTAGTGCGCCAAGGGTGGCGTCATAGAACTTCGCGGAGCGTGCCAGATCATTGCTACCGAGAGTGATGTAGGTGAACATGTGAGGGTGAATCCTGAGACATCTAACTATCATTGGGCTGAAAGTTTACGCATAACACCCTAAAGGAGGGAAGTATACGGAAACTTTCTGTATGACATCCCGATTTGGGTAGATAGACAGAAATTTTCCGCATAATATGCCGATTTAGGGAGATAGGCAGAAACTTTCCACATATTTTTAGGTTTGATGTGGAGACTACACTGGGTATGGCTAAAGTTCACAGCACATCCACAAAATCCACCCGATCGCCCCTACTACTTCTTCAGCAAATCTTGAAACTGTGCGTTGTCTCGTAAAAAGTCGAAGCAGCTATCGGTTTGTGCCATGACTCGGTAGAGGTTGGGGCTAAGGACGATCGCCCGATACAAGTTCTTGAGGGCTGCTTCTGTATCTTCCTGGGTGGCATGGGTGCAGGCTTTGCCATACCAGGCGTTGGGGTTGTCAGAGCGGTATTGCAGTGATTTGTCGAAGCTGGCGATCGCCTCTCCAAAACGACCCAATTTCGTCAGCACTAGACCTCGATAATTCCAGGCATAGAAGCAGGTGCGCTTCAGGGTTAGGGCTGTGTCTAAGCTAGTAAGGGCATCTTCGTAGCGACGCAGGGCAGCCATTGCCACAGCACGGCTATACCAAGCTTGATAATTATCTGGCTTCAGCTCGATCGTTTTATCGAAGCTGACGAGCGCCTCTTTGTAGCGATAGAGATGCAGATAGGTTTGTCCCTGGTTATACCAAGCTTTAATGTCTTCGGGTTCGTGTTTTAGGGCTTTATTAAAACTAGTGATAGCTTCTTCATAGCGTCCCAATTTAGCTAACGCAATGCCCTTGCCATGCCATGCTAGCGCGTGTTTAGACTTGATCCGAATTGCTTTCTCGAAACTGGCGATCGCCTCATCATAAGACTTCATTTCACAGAGGGCATAGCCTCGCTGAGTCCAAGCCTGATGATGGGCGGGCTGAAGATCTAAAAATTTATCGAACCGAGATACGGCTCCCTCATAGCGCCCTAGCTTATATAAAGCATTGCCTTGGTTGTACCAGGTTTGCAGGTCTTGACTCATAGAAGTTTCTGAGCCTGGAGCAGTTTGCGATCGGTTTGGAGAGGGTTTAAGCACAGCCTTTCTATCTCAGTCTAGAGGCTAGACCCGGAGAATACTAGAGAAGGCTTATCTCCTAGGCAAAAGGCTGTCTCTTTCTCAGCTATTGTTCCCCATCCTGCACATTCGATCGACTTGGCATTTGGCGCTATCTAAACAATGATCGCTAGGCAACAGCCGCCCCGGTGAGTGCCAATAGCCCTTTAAATAAATTAATGCCGTCAGTATTGCCCAGCATTGGATCGGCGGCTCGTTCAGGATGGGGCATCATGCCTAGCACATTGCCCTGACGGTTGCAGATGCCCGCAATGTTGTGGAGCGACCCGTTGGGGTTGCCTGATGCGATCGCTTCTCCCGCAGTCGTGCAATAGCGAAATAGCACTTGATGATTGGCTTCTAGCTCCGCCAGGGTTTGGGAATCAGCGTAGTAGCAGCCTTCACCATGGGCGATCGGCAGCGTAATCACCTGGGCTTTACGATAATTCTGTGTCCAGGGTAAGTCGGTGCGCTCTACTCGCAAGGAGACCCGATCGCAAATAAAGTGCAGGTCGCGGTTGCGGACTAAGGCTCCGGGCAGCAGCCCTGCCTCAGTCAATACCTGAAAGCCATTGCACACGCCCATGACAAATTTGCCCTGCTCTGCGTGTTTGAGGGTGGCTTGGAGTGCCGGAGAGAAACGGGCGATCGCTCCACAGCGCAAGTAGTCTCCGTAGCTAAACCCGCCGGGAATAATCACCACATCCAGGTCAGATAAATCGCTGTCTTCGTGCCAAACCATGCGCGTCGGCTGATGCAGCAGATCGCGTACCACCATGGCAATATCTCGATCGCAGTTGGAACCTGGAAACACAATGATCCCAAACTTCATGAGTTCACCTCATCGGCCACTTCTTTTAGCTCAAATCGATAGTTTTCAATCACAGGGTTGGCAAGGAGCTGATCGCAAATGCGATCGAGCTGCTGTTGGGCGGCAGCTTGATCGGTCGCAGTCAAAGTCAGCTCCACATACTTACCAATGCGTACCTGTTCGACGTTGCTGTATCCCATGTGGGTTAGCCCTGATTGCACAGCCGTTCCTGCCGGATCGAGTACCGAAGGACGCAGGGTGACGTAAATTTGAGCCTGAAAAGTTTGGTTCACGAGCTTGACGACAACGAAAGCACCTTCTATTCTATAGCTCTTTCAATGGGGTGTTAACTCGTGATTGTTCCAGTGAGGGGCGAACTGGCGCTGGCGTAAGATTTGACGGGAATTCGTCCGGCTAGATAGGCTAAGCGTCCGGCTTCTGCAGCAAGCCCCATGGCGCGACCCATGGCAGCAGGGTTTTCTGCCAGAGCGATCGCGGTATTGATCAGCAGCGCGTCAGCCCCCATTTCCATCGCCTGAGCCGCTTCGCTGGGTGCGCCAATTCCGGCATCTACCACAACGGGCACTTGAATGGTTTCAATAATAATCTGAATATTGGCGGTGTTCTTGATGCCCTGCCCAGAGCCGATCGGCGAACCCAGCGGCATGACAGTAGCACAGCCCACCTCTTCTAATCGCTTCGCCAACAGCGGATCGGCGTTGATATAGGGCAAGACAGCAAAGCCTTCTTTCACCAGCTTTTCTGCGGCTTCTAGGGTGCCAATCGGGTCAGGCAGCAAATACTTGGCATCAGGAATCACCTCCAGTTTGACGAAATTATTGTCTTCTTGACCCAGCAATTTCGCCATTTCTCGCCCCAGTCGCGCTACGCGAATCGCCTCATCTGCGGTCTGGCAACCTGCCGTGTTAGGCAGCATCCAGATTTTGCT
>CASBQM010000756.1 GCA_949127645.1 Synechococcales cyanobacterium PMM_0036 | reverse complement strand
TTGACAATGCCGCTGCTGGCTCAGGATACGGTGATGACGATGTCAGCTCACCTCCTCCAATTCCTGATCCCCCCAATCTTGCTCACATAGCTCGCAATCGCAGCGAATTTGTTGGGTCTTGGGAGGGTTACTATGACTGGTATTACAAAAGACCCTATGGTTATATTCCCAACAATTATAGACAGGGCTTAACTGAGTGGCTTTATGGAACTGGTCTGATTCCATTCGTCTGGGAAGCTTATTGGTATAGGTATAATCAATCATATTTTTATGTGCCACCAGGCACAGTCCCTGATGAAAATTCGCCACAGCCACCTCCCCCACCACCCGATGATCTGACTGCGAACCTAAGCTATATCGAGAAGTTAGAGGCGGTAATTGAGAATGCCTTAGGTCAGTTAACAATAGCCAACCAAGCAAAATTAGAAGAGCAGCGAAATACCCTGCTGCTAATTGGAGAGTTAGCCAATACAGGAAATTTTCATCACCTTCTAGATTATCGCCTAGGTAATCTCTATCCTGCACTTGTATCAGTCAACGAAAGATATGGCATTCAAGCCGCAGCTGATGGACTTGTAGGGTACGCTGAATCAATCTACTATCCTCTCTCAGAAGAGGTATTCTCAGCTAAGCTTTTAACGGCTGTCAAAGTTACGCCAGAACTAGCAGATCAGTTGGAAGATCAAAGCTTTATTAGTGCACTGAGTGATTTAGGCAAAGCTTATGCAGCGTTAAATACCTCATTAGTTGAGGACGATTCGGAGCAACAACCGCTAAACTTTTTCTTGAATACGCTTTGGCACGCTCAAGATGAAACCTCTCTCAGGCAAGCAGGACAAGAGATCGCTTCCTTTCTGAGCGATGTGCCAAATCCACTTCAGACTATTAAGTTTGAAACAGTATTGCTCAAAGCGATGGAACAGGCTCCAGCACTACAAGGAAAAAGGAAAGATACTTCTTTTCTCAATGAATTAATTAAAGTTGGGAAAGTTTATGCTTCTCTGAATTCTGATGAAGTTTACACTGATAAGACCTATTTTCTAGATGCACTTTATCGGACTGCAATTTCCAATGGAGGTGATTCTGAAATTCGCTCAAACAGCAGAAAACTTGAGCAGTTTTTTACAGGTGTAGATCAGCCTATTCAACTCTTACAGTATGAGAACAATCTACTAGGAGCTGTTCATCAAATCTCAGAAAGCGAACAGAAGCATAATCCAGAATTTCTAGGAGAGTTGATTGAGTTAGGGAAAGCTTATGCTAGCTTAAATCCCACTGTAAACTCAACTTCAGACGATGAGCCACTCGATTCTTTCCTTCAAACGCTTTTATCTGTACAGAACGAGGATGCCATTGCAGATGGATCTAGCGAACTGGAAGGATTTATTCAGGGAGTTGAAGATCCTGCTGACCTCATTAGGTTTGTCCGACGGCTGATCAAAGCAGCAAAATACACACCAGGACTAGAAACAGAAAAGCAGGATGCAACGTTCTTAAATCAGCTGATTGAGTTAGGTCGTGACTATGTAAACTTCAATCTTGCCAGTAGCCCAGCTTTAGAGAGTGAACCTTGTTTCCTGGAAACTATTTGGCGATCGCATAACATTGAAGCGATCGAGCAAGGGGTTGAAGAATTCACAGACTTTGTAGAGGGAATCGATGATCCGACACGATTGCTAACGTTGGAGCGAAGCCTCCTTGCCACCGCGAAACTTGCCTCCGAGTCTCAGGGGCAACAACAGGATACCAAGTTCTTGGTAGAACTCATGCGATTGGGCAAAGACTACGCCGCTTTGAACCCCACTCCCCCAGCCGATCTAGATGGAGAGCAACCTCACTTATTCCTCAATAGTCTCTGGCAAGTTCAACCTGAGTATGAGCGCCAAACGATCGATGCAGCCGCATTAGATCTGAGTCAGTTCCTGTCGCAGTTTACTGTTCCGGCTCAGCGATCTCAGGTTTTAGAGCTTGAGTGCAACTTATTGGAGCTAGTCAAACAGATTCCAGAGTTGCAGCCCCAACTCCAAGACGCAACGTTTGTGCAGGAATTGTTCGGCATTGGACAACTCTACGCTGCCCTGAAGTTTTCTGACCTATCCACAGCCGAAGTTCAGCCCCATGCCTCCTTCCTGGATAGCCTCTGGCGGGGTGAACCCATCCAAGGAGAAGCCTTACAACAGGCACAGAAGCTATTTGATGGCTTGGGTGTTGCGGTTGGCAATCCCAAAGCGGTGCTGCTGGCAATGCGGTTGGCGATCGTCAATGAGCGGCGTTCCGAGATTCCTGAGCTACCAGAGTCAGCAACGCCTCCGGTCGAACCAAGCCCTGACTTGACCCTCCAGATTGGACAATTGGCAGGCGCTTATGCAGCGCTCAATCCTGAGTCCTCAGAGGGAATCCTCAACTTCTTCCTCAGTACCGTTTGGTCAGCAGATAACTCAGCAGCACCCGAAAACCTGGAGAAAATCGCGCAAGGCGCACAAGAGCTACAGTCCTTCCTGGCGGGTGATGAGTACCAAAGTGGAGTGCCTGTTGAGGATCAGCCCAAGCTACTGGAATTCGACAGCAAGATCTTGAAATCGGTCAGGTTGACGTCAGGATTGAACGAAGCAGAGAAGCAAAATCAGCTCACCCTCAAGAAGTTCGTTCGCATGGGCAGGGCTTATGCTTCCTTCAATGCTTCTCCTGAAGTGGAGTTAGAAGATCCCCGACTGTTTCTCAACACCCTCTGGAAGACCGACGATATTGATAAAGGAGCAGAAGAGCTAGGCGATTTTCTAGCGAACAGCGACATGCTAGCCACCCAACGAGTGGGGCCTGTCACTGCCACAATTCAAGTGACCCTGATTCAAGATGTTGTGCGGGATGAAACCGGGCAGGTGACGCAACCGGGACAAATTCAAGTTCGATATCTTCTGCCCTCTCAGCTATCGGGAAGGATGCAGACCGAAGAAACATTTGAATACACGGGAGAGGCTGTCAGTGTGCCAATTTATCGCTCTAACGAGGCTGGAACTCGATTGGAGACCGATGGGCATGGCATTCCTTACTCCCAAGTGATTGTTCAACATGCAGATGGGAGCAGCAATAGCCTTTACACTTCTTTTAGCACCGCAGACTACCCCAGAATTCCTTTGCAACCGGGAGACACGATCGTTGTGCCAACGGCTGAGCTACCGATTTCAGCGCCCGTTGATCGAATGAACTATTTTGAAAAGTTGATCACGGCGATCGATCTGGCACAGTATGAAGATTCTTCACCTGAGGTGAAAGAACTTATTGAAGGGATTAAGGCAAATCCAGCTTTATTTCTATCAGCCACTGCTCTTTTCATGGTTTTGCAAGTGACTCCAGTGGGAATCATACTCGATATTATTGCTGCTCTAGGCTTTGGAGTAGAGACGGCAGCGTCGTTGCATGAATTTCTCACGCGGGTAGGACAGGCAGTAGATGTCCAAGACTTGAAAGAAGCAGGAAAGGCATTCAATCAGTTTGGTGGCAATCTGATCAATACGCTGCTTTCGGTGGCAACAGTTTCAGAGTTACCTGGACTACTGAAACACTTTGACTCGATTAAAGCAGTAGTGCAGTCAGCAAGAACTAATCTATTGCCGCAGGTTTTTCAGCTCATCAATCAATTGTTGACAGCAATTAAGACAACAGTTGGAGCAGATGGCTCCGTGATGCGTGCTGTATTCAATATGCTGAAAGAGAAAAGTGCGTCAGTTGCTCGCTTTATTCAAAAGTTTGGTAATAATCCTGAAGTCGCCAAGCATTTTGACGAGATTGAGGCAACTTCTGATCTGAGCAAGCTTGATTCATTTGCTGAGATCACTGAACGCCTTAAGCAGCATCCAGATGTCGAAGCTTTTCTAGATAATAAGCCCAATCTGCTTGCGCTGATCCTAAAATCTGAGCCAGAGTTAATTGATGCTCTTACTATCTCTGGCAATCTACTCAAAGTCAATGACCAAATTTTTATCCATCCAGACAAATTAGTAGAACTTGGAGATCTTGGAGATATACCAGATCTACTAACTACAACAAGAAAATTGGCAGATGTTAACGGAGATTTTAGCCAACTAGACAGAGCCACTCAAGAGATACTGGATAAAAAATTATCCAGTAGTAAGGGCAGCCGATTGCGATTCGATTATCAGCTTTTCTCAGAGGTGGACGCTGTCCTCACACAGTTGGGACTTGAAAATCATTCTCTATTTCAAGATATAGCTCTACCTGCGAGGGCACGGCTCTTCGATTGGACGAGAAACTTTTCAAGAGATCCAGTTTTATACCAACAAGCTACTGCTTTTGCCTCTTCGCAGAATCCTTCTAATATATTTGATTTTGTAAGCTATGCTGAGTTTTACGATGCGGAAATTTCCCGCAGAGCCTCACAAGTGGTTAACCAATGGAGGACTATTGTAAACAATTTGATTGACTCAGGGGTAAATGATCTTGCAGCTAAGCAGCAAACCTCTCAACAAATGTTTGGCTCGTCGGTATCAGTAAGTAATATTGACAAAGTTACCAGGGAAGCACGCAAACTAGTAATCTTAAATTCAGGAAGTGCCGTTAATCCAGGAGTACCTACTACTGAAACTCTAAGCAGTGTTAGCACCGAATACTTCAACATGATTACGACAATTGGTGGTAAAGTTGGCAGCTCTCAAATTAACCCAAACCTCTCTCCATCTGACATTACTCAGCAGATTCAGGCGCTTCCTGAAATCAAGTTTGCTAACGAGCCTACTGCGGCTTATCATGCTCTTAAGCATTATGGAGATTTACCACCTATTCAACAGAAAGGCAATATCTTCGACGATTATTTCAATGCCGCTAATCAAGCTATTGATAACCCAATGGAAGGACCGACATATACTTTCAGTCAATTCAGTGATAGTCGAACTTTGGTTTTTCGCAGCTTTCCTGTTGAAGAAGACCAATTGAGAGCATTTGTTGCATTAACTGCTGAGGGTGATGTCACATTGTTGACTTATTTCCCATAATCATCCCTCATGAGAAGATTTAAGAGTATGAATGAACAACTGCTATCTCAAGAACTAGTTAACCTTCTGCAGCTTGTAGAAAAATTGTGTGAATCTGTGGAAGACTCTGAAATTAAAACTCCCGGTCCCTCAGGAGAAATGAGGGTTTTTATGCGAAAGATTCTTGAGCTGTATCTTTTAATGCAGAGGAAACCTTCTATTAAGCTTGATCCAAAATTGCAAGACTATTTGAACCAGAGTGCAGCTCTTTTGTCTAGAAGAATTGAAGGGTCTGCTTTTCGTAACTACCATCTTATAGTGTTTGTTATGAAGCTAGTAGACATACTATCTCATACTTTTTATGCAGATGAGTGGCAAACCAGAGTGTGCCCTCTACGATCTCAAATCGAAGCATTTAATGAAATCTATAAAGAGACTTCTTATAAGGAGTTTATAGATGAGGATTTTGAGGAGACGGATGCGGATATAAAACGTGTAGGAGAAGTGGAAGGGGGACTCTCACCGGATCAAATTCCTCAGGGCATACCTTTATCTCATTGGTGGTGGTGGTACCCAAACGAACCATCTAAGTCGTGATTCTCCCACTAAGGGATACCTAGCAAATTCCCTTTATGACTTCAAACATCACCCTCATCCTCACCGTTTACAACCGATCGCCCTACCTCTCCTCCGTCATTGCCAGCATCCTCACCCAAACCTATCCCCACTTTGAGTTAATCCTCTGGGACGATGGCTCCACAGATGGCACTCTTGACATCGCCCAATCCTATGCCCGTCAAGACGATCGCATCCGGTTGATTGCCGCCCCGCACCAAGGACGCGCCCAATCCCTCATCGCCGCTCACGCCCTAGCTCAAGGCGAGTATGTCGGCTGGATAGACAGCGATGACCTGCTTGCCCCCACTGCCTTAGCAGAGACGATCGCCCATCTCAATACTCATCCTGAAGTCGGCATGGTTTACACCGACTACCAGGTAATTGACGAGCACGATCGACTCAAAGGGCAAGGAAGTCGCTGCCGCATCCCCTACAGCCCACAACGGTTATTAGTAGACTTCATGACCTTCCACTTCCGTCTGATGCGACGCAGCGTATACG
>CASBQM010000755.1 GCA_949127645.1 Synechococcales cyanobacterium PMM_0036 | reverse complement strand
GATTGAAGCGGGTTTCAATAAACTGCTGAACGGCTAAAAATCGATGGGAGCCTGAGGCTTCAAATGAGATTGCCGCATCGATTGCCGCGATCGCCCATTCCTGCTCTCGATTCTCAAAATAGAAGTGGAGTTGGTGAGGTTTGCTCCATTGATCTAAAACAGCCAGAGGATCGATCGGATTGATTTCCAGAAAAACACTGGCAATTTTTGACTGCTCGTCTTCAATCGATTTGCGTTGGCAAAAGTCAAGAAACTGATATAACTGCTGACAATCCTGAGAAAGGCTGAATCCAGTGAAGGCAGATTGACATTGCATCGAGCGCAAAAAGATCCTTATGTACAGCTAGCTCTTGAAAGCTTAGTTACTATCATCCCCTAATTTGAAATCAGAGCAGCGTAGAAGAACCTAACACTCAGACCAATAGTCTAATACTCTTGTACCATGTCGCGGATCAGCGGCAGTCTGGAGTCAATGTAATCGCTCAATATTGCTGCTTCGCGGGTGTCAAACGTTCCCTGAACGGTGACTTGACGGATTAACCACTTTCCTAGGCTTCTGTCATCTAGCGATAGCGGCATATTCACTCGAACTGCCTCAATTAGCGCCCAAAACCGCTGCATCATCGTTGGATTCATAGTGAGCTTGCTTTTTAAGGTTTTCTCCATATTCACACCATACCCTGATTTCTCTTCATAGCAACCCCCTTGAAACATAAGACTCAACAAGAGTTACATTGACTCAATCTAGAGACAAAAATCTCAACAAAACAATTTATTGCTTCATACTCTGATTGACTGACACAATGCAAACCGCCCTCATCCCAATCCCTCTGCCGATTTGGGGAAGGGACTTTGAACCCAAGAAACTCACGCTGCTTAATTTAGGCTTGCGCTTGAGCCTTAGAATCAGCTTCAGAATCAGCGATCGACGATTTGCCACGAATCTAAATCTGTAGGCATCGAATCTCATTCTATAGCCATATTTTTTTGAGCCTTTTCGAGTCAAGACCCCATTAAAGTGAAAAGGTAGAGAATTTGAATAGATTCTGACAGAATCAAAAATTTGGATTGTGGAACAAGGGTAGAGAGACATGGAGATTAAGCAAAGTTTTGTAGATGCGATCGGCAATACGCCCCTGATCCGGCTGAATAGCTTCAGCGAAGAGACCGGATGCAACATTTTGGGCAAGGCAGAATTTTTGAATCCGGGCGGCTCCGTCAAAGATCGGGCGGCGCTCTACATCATCAAAGATGCCGAAGAACGCGGCTTGCTAAAACCGGGCGGCACCGTGGTAGAAGGCACGGCGGGCAACACGGGCATCGGACTGGCTCACATTTGCAATGCCAAAGGCTATAAATGTCTGATCATTATTCCAAACACTCAATCGCAAGAAAAGATTGACCTCTTACGCACTTTAGGGGCAGAGGTTCGTACCGTTCCGGCGGTGCCTTACAAAGACCCCAACAATTACGTCAGGTTATCCGGGCGGGTGGCGGCAGAAATGGAAAACGCCATTTGGGCTAATCAGTTTGATAATCTGGCGAATCGCCGTGCCCATTACGAAACCACAGGAGCCGAGATCTGGAATCAGACAGACGGTACGATCGATGCCTGGGTAGCCTCTACAGGCACGGGTGGCACCTACGCCGGGGTGGCAATGCTGCTTAAAGAAAAAAATCCTAGTATTCGCTGCGTCCTGGCAGACCCCATGGGGAGCGCCCTTTATAGCTACGCCAAGACGGGAGAACTTGTCATGACAGGCAGCTCCATCACAGAAGGCATCGGCAATAGCCGCGTCACAGCAAATATGGAAAATGCGCCGATCGATGATGCCTTGCAAATTGACGATTCCGAAGCGCTGCGGGTAGTCTACCAGCTCTTGCGTAAGGACGGTCTGTTTATGGGTGGTTCGGTGGGCATCAACGTGGCGGCGGCTGTGGCTCTAGCAAAACAAATGGGGTCAGGACATACGATCGTTACTATCCTATGTGATGGCGGTGCGCGCTATCAGTCGCGGTTGTTCAATCCAGAGTGGTTGGCTACAAAAGGACTAGCGATTCCCTAAGCGGTTTCACTGAGCTTATTTTTGCCTTTTTCATGAATTAGCTTTACCAATAGCTACCGTCTTGTTAGCTACCGTCTGGTCAGCTCCAGTCTTAATCGATCGCGCCATTACTTCCCAACCTGTATGAAAATTCCGTTGAGCTACTGCCGATCGTCCCTCATGCGGGTTAACATGGGTACTAGCAATACCTGGCAACGCCTAGGTGTTGATGTTGAATTGATATTTCTCATGGACCATAGTCCATTACCCCGTAGTCCGCTCATCCATAATTTATTCACTCTCTAGCCTGAAGAGTCCTATTTCGGTGAGCCTTGCCCCTCAGTGAACATAGTCTCTCAACGCGAGAGAGACAAGAGGAGGTCGTCATGCTTACTCAGGAAAAACAGTTTTACCTGACAGAATTGGCTGGTCTAAATCAAATGAAGTGGGAGCTAACCAAGCTTCCAGCCATCGATTTAGGCGATTACATCGTGGAATTGCCGCCTGAACAAAGAGCGATCGCCTTTCGTTTGCTGCAAAAAGACAAGGCTACGGATGTTTTTGAATATTTGCCGCCCGATATTCAGGAAGAGCTGATTAGTTCGCTCCACGCTGCGGATGTGCGGCAGTTGATTGACTCTATGCGTCCAGACGATCGGGCAGAGCTATTTGATGAGCTTCCCGCCCGAATTGTCCGACGCTTGCTGCAACAGATTAGCCCGACCGAGCGAGAGGCAACTGCCACCATTTTGGGCTATCCCGAAGGCACTGCCGGACGGGTGATGACCACCGAATATGTGCAGTTGCGCCAAGGGCTGACGGTAGGCGAAGCGCTAGAAAAAATTCGGCAGACTGGACAGGACAAAGAAACGATTTATTACGCTTACGTCACCGACGATCAGCGTAAGCTCGTGCGGGTGGTTTCTCTAAGACAGCTTTTGTTCTCTATTCCGTCAGCGCTGATTCGAGATATTGCCAGCGAACGAGTGCTGAAAACTTACACCGAAACCCCGCAGGAAGAGGTAGCGCAGTTGATGAAGCGCTATGACCTGATTGCGCTACCTGTAGTCGATCGAGAGGATCGACTAGTGGGCATCATCACCATTGACGATATCGTAGACATTCTGGAAGAAGAAGCCACCGAAGATATTCAAAAATTGGCAGGGGTTAGCGGCGGAGATGAGGCGGCATTGTCTCCTCCCGGAGTTACCCTCCGCAAGCGCTTACCCTGGCTGGTGGCAAACATGGGGCTGTATATTGGGGCAGCTAGCGCGATCGCCCCTTTTCAGCAGGTAATTTCTCTCGTTCCGGTTCTAGCCGTAATTATGCCCATTTTGTCGAATGCCAGCGGCACCGTTGGCATCCAGGCGCTCTCCGTCACCGTGCGAGGGTTGGGCATTGGTGAAGTGACGGTAGCGGACACGTTCAAGATTCTCCGCAAAGAGCTTCTGGCGGGTATGGGAACGGCGATCGCCCTGGGTCTGGCGCTAGGTCTGCTCTCCCTCATTTGGGCAACTCCCTCTGAGCGCTGGGTGGCGCTGATTGCGGGAGCCGTTATGATGATCAATGTCGTGGTAGCAGCCAGCCTGGGAACGCTACTGCCGATGGGCTTGAAACGGCTCAACCTCGATCCAGCGCTAATTAGTGGTCCCTTACTCACGACAGCGCTAGACTCAGTTGGGTTTTTGACCTTTCTGAGCCTAATTTCACTGGCGCTTAACCTCTTGGGGTAGGGAAACCTGGGGTAGGGAAAACCAGCGTTGCAGAATGACGTATGACTCTATGCAAATGCCAGAATCATGGCTGTCGCCATCTTACTTAGGATTTTCGGGCGCGCCCACAAAAATCTCCCCGTCCTAACCCAGGTGAATAGAGCTATGAAGTAGCACTCTAATAGCACTCTAATAGAGTGCTATTAGAGTGCTACGGATATGGAATAACAGAACCTCTTTCAAGGTAATCGTGCCAAGTAATGACATAAGAGAGCTAGACCTCTAGTCCCGTCTCCATTCGGGCGAAGGCGAGGATCAGTCTGAGAATTCATACATCAATTCAGCAGAGCTTGAATTAGATAGGAGAGAGCTTCGATCGCCACAAGTAGGCACAATAGGAATCTGAATACAAAACACTGTTCCCTGTTCAGGCTCCGATTGGCAGGTCAAAGATCCGCCATGCTTATCCACCACAATTTGATAGCTAATGTAAAGCCCTAACCCAGTGCCTTTACCGATCGGCTTTGTGGTAAAGAAAGGATCAAATAACCTTGTCCGAATATCTTCAGGCATACCATTCGCATTGTCCATGATGCAAATGATCACGTGAGAATCCGTCTTTTCCGTGTGAATCTGGATTGTCGGAGTTGCAAAATGGCGATTCTCAACGCTCATTTCTAGAGCATCGATCGCATTCGACAAAATATTCATGAACACCTGATTAAGCTGACCCGCATAGCATTCTACTAGCGGCAATGCCCCGTAGTTTTTCTGCACCAAAATACCCGGAAGTTCTCCCCTAGACTTGAGGCGATCGCGCAAGATCATGAGGGTGCTATCAATGCCCTCATGAATATCCACAGGCTTCATATCTGACTCATCGTGGCGCGAAAAATTGCGCAGCGATCGAACGATCTGACGAATGCGATCGCTACCCATCTTCAGCGATTGCAGCAATTTGGGCAGATCTTCTGCGATAAAGGGCAAATCGATGCGATTGATCTCAGTCTGAATTGCGGCAACCGGATTGGGATAATGCTGCTGATAGAGGTCAATCAGCGCTAGCAAATCCTGGATGTATTGCTCTGCGGGAGAAATATTGCCATGGATGAAGTTGACAGGGTTATTAATCTCGTGGGCAACTCCCGCGACGAGCTGACCCAAGCTAGACATTTTCTCGGTTTGCACGAGCTGAGCCTGTGTCTGTTGCAGCTCTCGCAGGGTTTGCTCTAGCTTTTGGGTTTGCTGCCGCGATCGCGCTTCTGACTGGCGCAGGGCATCTTCAGTGGTTTTAATGGCTGTAATGTTGTGAAAAACAGCAACACCTCCCCGCAAGCTGCCATCTTCTCCGCAAATGGGTCGTGCCGTTACCCGTAGCCAAATGCCCTCTAGCTCACCTTTTGCCTCGGCAGGCTGCACATAGATTTCGGTAGCATCGATAGATTCTCCGCGAATAGCTCGAATAAGCGGCAAATCTGAAACCGCATAAGGCGTAATTCGATCGGGCTGGAGCAATGCTTCTAAAGGCTTTTCTCTTGCCTTATCCTGGAGCAAGACATGGCGATCGCCCAAAATTTGCTCAGCAGCCGGATTGACAAACAGCAGCTTGCCTTGCTGATCGGCAACCATTACTCCCTCTCCCATGCTGTCTAAAATAGACTTCAAGACCTGTAGGGCAGCCTCAGAATGGGCGAGCTGTTGGGCGTGTTGTTGAACGGTTTCCATCGCCTTTTCAAGCCGATTAGACTGTTCGATCGTTTCCCGTTCATAAACCTCCAAAAGTTGCTCCAAAGCGGCAACCTGCGCCTTAAGCTGCTCAACTTCGATACTTAACCCTGTCTGATTCACCTGGATTTTCCTGGATCTTTTTATTTTGAACAGATCTAATTGTCAAGAACAAGATTAAAGACAAACATAACCCAAGCCTGCTGATTGACGGGGATGAGGGGGCAAAGTTTCGGCAGTCAGACAGCCCAAGTTTGCTCTATTTCCTGTCTAAGCTCACCTACTTACTCCCTAAAAATAGTGCCCCGATCGAACGGCAATACCGCCATCTTGGTATTTAGAGCCAATGTTTTAAACATATCAGCCGTATTTCTGGAGATGGACACTTTTGAAAACAGAATGACGGCAAAGATGTTGCCCGATGGCAGCATACCGCCAAATCCCAAAACCGACTGGATGCCACAAGGAATCACAAACTCTTGCTGAGCCGGTACATAAGGACTAGCGATCGCCGCCGGCACATGGAAAACATTAAAGGTTTCTTGTTCTAAATCCACCAATAGATCGGGGTCGGGCGACAGAACGCTACCGATCTCTAGGCCAAACTGCTTGATAAGCTGAGAAATCATCGGCGACTGCGCCACAATCTGCTCACTGGCAAGAGGAATGACCTGATGCCCTGCTGAAGCCTGACGAGAATCCCACTGGGGCTGATCTCCTGCCGTCGCCAAGAGCGTCAGACATTTGAGAGTGTCACGGGGTAGATTGGGCGATGCGGCGTTAACGACCTGTTGCAGACTCGCCTCCAGGTCCGCGTAGAGATGGGTTTTGAAAAAGCGAACCAGCGCAAAAGCAGAGCGATCGGTCTGCTCGTCAACAAATTTTTCATAGAGATAGCGAACAATGCGATCGCTCACTTCTTCCATGCTGTTTGCTCCAGAACCTATCTTCCGTAGATCAGCCCCGCACTCAGTCATGCTTTTGAGCGTAAATTGGGTCAGGTTATACATAGTTGCTCATACACAGTTGCTCATACACAGTTGCTCATATGCAGTGGGGCTGATGGAGTGACAAAATTAACCACCCTCACCCTAACCCCTCTCCCAGAGAGGGAGAGAGGCTTTAAGCTCAAGAAACTTTCTGGTCACGTCTAGCGTTGTCCCAACTCAGCATGAAGGGTGGGGTTGACATCAACTCTAGAACATTTCAAGAAACTGCACTGTTTATCCACTGCTAAATCAGCCCCTAATAAATTGGCTAATAAATGGGAAATGCCCATAACCGATCGCCTTGTTGAGCGATCGCATCCATCAGGCTGGGAACTATAAATTTACACGATCGCCCTTTCTACCTGCCCTTCAGTGAGCCAATTTTATGTATCAATTTGATCCTCTACGTTTAGCTCTGTTTAGCGGTAAAGGGGGCGTAGGCAAAACTACCCTGTCTTGCGGCTTTGCGCGTAGATGGGCGCAGCGCTTTCCCTCAGAACAGATTTTGCTGCTGTCCACTGATCCGGCGCATTCACTGGGCGATGTCTTGCAGATGCCCATAGGAGATGTGCCCCAGGCGATGTCTGATTTACCCAACTTGCAGGTGCGATCGCTCGATGCCCAGGCATTATTGCAAGCCTTCAAAGCAGACTACGGCAAAGTTCTAGAGATTCTGGTAGAGCGGGGTAGCTTTGTGGAAGGTGAAGACCTTAGCCCCATTTGGGATCTGAGCTGGCCAGGTCTAGATGAGCTGATGGGAATTCTGGAGATTCAGCGGCTCTTGCGAGAGCAGGTCGCCGATCGCGTGGTGGTGGATATGGCTCCTAGCGGACATACGCTCAACCTGTTTGGGTTAATGGATTTTCTGGACAGCTTTTTAGGGGCACTAGATCTCTTTCAAGAAAAGCATCGGGTAATGACTCAGCGCTTTTCTGGACAATACAAGCCTGATGAGAGCGATCGCTTCCTCACCGAGATGAAGGCAGATCTCGCGTCCGGGCGACAGCTCTTGCAAGATCCGGTGCAAACTGCCTGTTGCGTTGTGGCGATTCCTGAACCCATGAGCTATCTGGAAACTCGGCGGTTTGTTGATGCCCTTGCTCAGCTTCAGATTCCGGTGGGCGGACTGTTTGTCAATCACGTCAGCCTCGATCGCGCCACTCCAGAACAGCAGGAGTTGCTCACAAAATTTCAGATGATCTTTCATGAGAGCCATTCTCAGCCCGTCCTCGGCGTACCCAAACAGCCTCAAGAGCCTATAGGATTTGCGGCGATCGATTCTCTGATTTCCCAAATTCAGCCCGTTTCTGCGCTCCTGGTAGCTCCTGCGATCGCTACTCCATTCACGCTACCCGCCAAGCTACTGCCTAGCTTGCCCAATTTCCTGACCGAAGGACGACGGCTGATTTTGGTGGGTGGCAAGGGGGGCGTAGGCAAAACCACGGTTGCCGGAGCGATCGCATGGCATTTAGCAGCCGCGCATCCAGACAAAAACATTCGCGTCATTTCCATTGATCCGGCGCACTCTTTGGGGGATGCCTTGGGGATGTCGCTCACCCACCAGCCAACACAGATTTCAGCCAATCTCAGCGCCCAGGAGATAGACGCAAAGCAGGTTTTAGAGCAGTTTCGAGAAGACTATCTCTGGGAATTGGCAGCCATGATGAGTGGTGACACGGGCGATGACTCGCTGCAAATTGCCTACACGCCCCAGGCATGGCGACAAATCGTGGCTCAGGCGCTTCCTGGTATTGATGAGATGCTGTCATTAATTACGGTCATGGAACTGCTGGAGCAGGGCAAGCAGGATTTGATTGTGCTAGACACCGCTCCTACTGGGCATTTACTGCGATTTCTAGAAATGCCAACTGCTCTTGCCGATTGGCTCGCCTGGATCTTCAAACTCTGGATTAAATATCAAGATTCAGTCGGACGCACCGAACTCATGGGGCGGCTACGCACCCTGCGCCAGCGCGTCATGCAGACCCAGAAAAAGCTGAGAGATGCCAACCATACTGAGTTTATTGGTGTCCTTCAGGCACAGACGGCGATCGTTGCCGAAGCTGAGCGCCTGACGCAATCCCTTACGGATTTAGGCGTGAGTCAGCGCTATATCGTGCATAATCGATTTGAGCCGCACCAGACATTATCGGCAAATTTTCCGGCACAGACGATCGTGCGTTTGCCGCAGATGCCTAGAGGAGAAAAATCGCTGACGCTAGTCGAAGGTGCGGCAGAGCTGCTATTTTGAAGTGCTATTTTGAAGTGCTGTTTTGAAATCAGATTGCCCCTTGAG
>CASBQM010000754.1 GCA_949127645.1 Synechococcales cyanobacterium PMM_0036 | reverse complement strand
TGCGGCTCGATCGAGAACAGCATTACGGCGACAAGGTAAAGCTGATGTGTGAGTTTTGCCGCACCCACAGCGATCGGGAGGTGCCCGACCCCTATTATGGCGGCGAAGCGGGATTTAGCTACGTGATTGACCTGCTCACCGACGCTTGCGAAGGTCTGCTAGACTGGGTTTTACAGGAGATTAGCGTCAGAAATTAAAGTTGCCTACCGCTGTACAGATGACTTGCGCTTGCGGATCACCCAGACTCCGAAGGCAATTAGCAGCGCCAGCAATACTAATTTGGAAACTGGGGCAAGATACTCATCAACGCGATCGTAATTATCCCCCAGCAGATATCCAGCAAAGGTAAGGAGGCTCACCCAGGCAGTAGTTCCTAGTGTCGAGTAGATCAAAAACTGCGGCATCGGCATATTGCTAAACCCGGCGGGTAAAGAAATCAGCGTGCGGATTCCCGGAACCAGCCGTCCAAAAAATACCGCCTTGTTGCCGTGCTTGTAAAACCAGCGCTTAGATTTATCAATCTCATTTGCCGAGAGACCCAGCCATTTACCATGGCGATCGAGCCATTGCTTAATCCGCTCTTCACCCAAAATTTTGCCGATGTAATACCAGGGCAGTGCCCCCAGCATGGTGCCAATTACCCCAGCAGCGATCGCAGGAGCCAGAGCCATTTCACCTTTCGCGGCTGTGAACCCCGCCAGAGGCATGATTAGCTCCGAGGGAATAGGAGGAAATAGGTTTTCTAAGAACATCAGCAGGGCAATTCCTACATAGCCCAAAGACTGCATCAAATTCGTAATCCATTCGACCATAGCCAGACTTCCTTGCAGGATGTTACAAACAGGTTCTACAAAAGCTTTAAGGATAGGAACAGAAAATAGAGCAAATTTCTGCTCAATAGAGCTTAACTTAATCGATCGATGAAGCCCTGAAAAAGCAGGGAAGAAATCTTCCCTGCCAATGATTACCTTTTCTCTATACCTTGTGTGCAAGCACACCAAAAGCTCTCGTCAGGCTATATCAAGTTCCCGATGTCCAGGAGTTCATATAGTCGATCTGAGAAGCGGTAAGGGTGTCGATCGTAATTCCCATCGCCTGAAGCTTCAGACGCGCAATTTCTTGATCAACTTCAACCGGAATGGAGTAGAGACCTGGCTCCAGCTTGCCTTTGTTTTTCACCAAATATTCACAAGCCATTGCCTGGTTGGCAAAGCTCATATCCATAACAGCGCTGGGGTGCCCTTCAGCCGCCGCCAGGTTAACCAGACGACCTTCGCCAATCACAATCACAGATTTGCCGCTCTTGAGACGATATTCTTCGGTGAAATTGCGGACAATTTTGACTTCAGAAGACAGCTCTTTAAGGGCTTTCAGGTCGATCTCAATATCGAAGTGACCCGAATTACAGACGATCGCTCCGTCTTTCATGCTCTCGAAATGCTCTTGGCGAATGATGTGCTTGTTGCCCGTGACGGTAATAAACACATCGCCCACAGCCGCAGCCTCAGACATTGGCAAGACGCGATAGCCATCCATTGCCGCCTCGATCGCCTTAACGGGATCGATTTCGGTGACGACCACGTTTGCCCCCATGCCGCGCGCCCGCATTGCCGTGCCCTTACCGCACCAGCCGTAGCCCGCGACCACAATGGTTTTGCCAGCTAGCAAAATGTTGGTGGCACGAATGATGCCATCTAGCGTCGATTGACCTGTGCCATAGCGGTTGTCAAAGAAATGCTTGGTGTCCGCATCGTTGACGTTGACTGCCGGAAAGGTCAGCACGCCGTCTTTTAGCATGGCTCTCAGGCGAACAATGCCCGTCGTGGTTTCTTCGGTGGTGCCAATCAGGTCAGCCAAAAGCTCCTGGCGCTCTTGAATCATGGTGGCAACCACGTCGCTGCCGTCATCAATGATGATGTTGGGCTTGTGGTCTAGGGCAATCCGGACATGGCGCTGATAGGTGTCGTTGTCTTCACCCCGGAAGGCGTAGACCGCAATGCCGTGATCTGCAACCAGGCTAGCCGCCACGTCATCTTGAGTAGACAGCGGATTGCTAGCAATCAAAATAGCATCTGCACCGCCGCTCTTGAGGGCGATCGCCAAATGGGCGGTCTCTGTAGTGATATGGCAACAGGCAACCAGCCGAACACCCGCAAACGGCTTCTCTTGAGCAAATCTTTCTTGAATTTGTCGCAATACGGGCATTTCTCGTCCTGCCCATTCAATCCGCTGCTTCCCTAAAACTGCAAGGGAAAGATCTTTGACATCGTGTCTTGCTTGAGTCGCTACCATTTATTTTTTAGATCCGTTATGTCTGGATA
The DNA here is from genome assembly GCA_949127645.1 of Synechococcales cyanobacterium PMM_0036. Classification (GTDB taxonomy): domain Bacteria; phylum Cyanobacteriota; class Cyanobacteriia; order Elainellales; family Elainellaceae; genus Drouetiella. The sequence continues at coordinate 1,152 of CASBQM010000754.1, read as the reverse complement.
GGCATTCACTAGCTTAACTAGAGGTTACGTAAAAGTCGATTTTTATTTTTTGGCTATGAAGAAATCACAAAGCGGCTCCGAGACGCTTTAAGCAGCTCAAAGATATCAAAGATATGCTTTGTCGCGTCGCCATTGGGCATCTGCCTTGCGATCGGTACGAATCTCCAGTACCCGAATCCCTTGGGCAGGAAGCGGGTTAAGCCGCTGCACAAACTGCTGCCAGGACTGCATTACTTCATGATCCACATCATAAGTAGCGCAGAGCTTGGCAAAATCGATCGCCTGGGGTGTGGCAAAAAATTCTTCAAATTCTTCTAAGGGCGGGTCAAATTGGGCGATCGGCAAAGACTCAAAAATACCGCCGCCGTTGTTGTTGATCAGGACAATTGTTAAATGTCCGACAAACTTATGACGCATCAAAAATCCGTTGGTATCATGCAGCAGCGCCAAATCTCCGGTCAACAAAACGCTGCTCTGCTGCCGATGCGCTACGCCCAGCGCTGTAGATAGCGTGCCATCAATGCCGTTGGCTCCCCGATTGAAAAAAGGCTGAATCCGAAGATTTCCCGGCTTCCAGAAGCTCTCTATATCCCGCACGGGCATACTGTTGGCGATAAATAATGGCGTTTGCGGAGGCAAGTGCTGGGATAGCAACCATGCTGCTTTGCCCTCAAACCAATCTGTTGTCTCGCTGAGGGTGCGATCGATCGCGCTTCTAACTCGATTCTCAGCTTCACACCACAGCGACCGGTAGTTAGAGTTTTGGCTAGGCTGGCTGGGCAAGATCGCCGCTAACTGCTCTACAGAGAGCCGTAAATGCGTGGTTTTGCCGTGGAGAGGGTCAAGATTGCGATCGCCTCCATCCACCACCCACTGACGGGGCTGAGTTTTTGTGAGCCACTGCCGCAGCGCCTTACTTGTCGGCATTTCGCCCATGCGGATTACCCAATCGGGCGCGAGTTTATCCGCAAGCTCTGTATCTTTCAGGATCAAAGGATAAGTCGAAATGAGGTAAGGATTGAGATCGGCAAAGTTGCGTAGGGGCGAAAGCGCTTCTGCTAGGACGGGTAGCCCTAGGGTTCTGGAGAGATGGGCGATCGCCTCACAGTAGTCTGGCGCAGAGTGGGGCTGGGCAACCCCGGCAATGAGAAG
>CASBQM010000753.1 GCA_949127645.1 Synechococcales cyanobacterium PMM_0036 | reverse complement strand
GTCGTTGCGCCGAGCCGTTATAGTGGCGCGATGAGTAGACTACATCTGGTAAATCGGCCACCTTCTTGCCCAGTGCTGCATTATCGCGAGTGGCGTTGGCCCAAATCTGGTAGGCATAGGAAGAAAGATCAACCTCAATATCTGCTTCCAAATCCATAATGCCTGAGCGTTCGGTGTATAAATCGCGCAACTGCTGTGCTAGCGTCTCTTCTTCAAAAAATTGCTCGTCGGAACCGACGACTTCCCCATTTTCCTGCAAGCGGCGTTGCACACGCGCCCGTAGGCGGATAATTTGTTCGATGCCTTCGGCGGGCAGAAAAGAATAGCAGAGAATTCGTTCGGCCTGCTGACCGATCCGGTCGACACGCCCAGCCCGTTGCGATAGGCGAATGATCGCCCAGGGCAGATCGTAATTGACGACAATCGCACAATCTTGCAAATTCTGGCCTTCGCTCAATACATCGGTGGAGAGCAACACCCGGATTTCATTACCGGAGGCAAGCATCACACCGTTACTGACGGGACTAAAACGTTCGGCCAACGCGGTGGGATTGTCGGATTGACCAGTGGCCGCGGCCAGTTGCGTGACGCCAGCGTCGGTCAATTCAGCATAGAGATAGCGTACAGTATCAGCAAATTGGGAAAAAATGAGCACCTTTTCCGTGGGATGGGTATCGCGCACTAATTGCAGCAACGCGGCCAACTTGGTATCCTGTGTCACCTCCCATTCGCCACACAGTGCATTTACTTGCAATAAGATTTGAATATCCGCCTGAAGTTGGGTGCGCAAACGGCCAGTGAAAAGCGTGGGCCGCACCCATTTGAAACGTCGCTGATAACGGCCAGCTAGCATTATATAGGCATCCTGCGCCCGCCGAACATAAGCGTTGCGCGCACGTTCCATGCTGTTTTCCACCATCAAAGCTACAGAATCAGCTACAGTGTCAACTGGCGAATTATCTTCAAGTTCCAACGCTGTTTGCAGCGAATCGGTGTCTTCGTCTTCGGTGGTTGGGTCCAACATATTGGCATCAAGGGTGCCAATCGGTAAGGGCAGGTTATGCTGAATCGCATGCAAAAAGACAAAGTTGCGCAGCATGTGGCGATCGATGGATTGCATGAACGACACACCGCTGCTTTCCAGCCGTTTGAATAGGTTAGTGCGGCTAAAGCCCATCAACCGTTGTCCCGCCCGCGAGAGATTTTCCAATTGGCGTTTTTCTTCCGGCGTGGCGCTTTTGGCTTGACGCTCATTGACATATTGGCCCAATCCGTAGCGCGGCAAGCTAAGTTCATTAAGCAAGTTAACCACTGCTTCAGAGTACAAGCGCTGATATTGGTCACTGACTGCCAGCTTAGCTGTGCGCGGAATGCGTACGGGGAAATAGGCAACGCGTCCGTCACGCAGCCGCATAAACTGGCGACCAGTAAGTGGGTCGATTTCGGCATAGTGATTCAAAATAAAACTGCGCGTTCGGCGCACTAAGTAGAAGCGCATTAGATCGCGCCAATCGTCGGCATATTCACTTTTTTCAAAAGCCGCCAGTGAACGGACGGGCGCTTGATAGCGGGCCAGGAACTCAGCTTCACCGACCTCGCTCATATAGCGCTCTGGCCGGATGCCGAGGTCACGATCTTCTGGGATGAAAAGCCGCAATTGTGCTGAGAGATCGAGATAGCTTTTATTATACGGCGTTGCCGACAGCAGGACACATTTACTTTCATTCGTGGTCATGTAATCCTGGATCGCGCTGTAGCGGCGTCCTTCCCGGTTGCGCAAATTGTGGCTCTCATCAATGATCACCAGCCGGTAGCGGCGCAACGTGGGCAGACGCTGGGTCACCTGGCTCAGCGGAACAATCTCGGCAATCATCCGATATTCGTGTACATATTTAGCCCACATCGATACCAGATTGACCGGACAGATGATCAGCGTCTCCAGTGAGTGATCATCTTGAAAAATGCGCGCGAGCGCAGTCGCCATAAACGTTTTGCCCAGACCAACCACATCACCTAATAACACCCCACCGCGCCGGTTTAGATGATGAGCGGCAATCTGGACCGCAGCGGCTTGGTAGGGAAATAATTGGTGCTCAAATTCACGCGGCAATTTATACTCGCTCAGACCGGCGCGCGCTTCCTGCGCCATGTGATACGCCATCTTCAAATAGACTTCATAAGGGGTCAGGCTGTCTTCACGCGCCCAGCTTTCTTCGATAACCTGGATCAAGTCTTCAGAAATATCCAAACACCAACGGTCTTGCCAGCGCGCCTCAAACCAATCGGCTAATTTCCGACAGGCATCATAGTCGGTGACCTCTGTGTTTAATTCACCCTGGTAAGAGAGACCGGAGAGGGTCAGATTGCTACTGCCCAGAAATGCTAAGATTGGCGTATTATAGTCGGCACGGTGCATGAGATAGAGTTTAGCGTGAAGCGGATGGCGCAGAAATAATTTTACCACTACTTTTTTCTGGCGCAATTGGCGCACCAGATCGCGTAAACCTTGTTCATCTTGATTGGTCGGCGCGCCGACCATCAATTGCCGCCGAAATTCTTCGACAATCTGGCGTCGCAAGCGAATTACCTTTTGCTGGTCGACCAAATTATTCTCACTGCCGAGTAGGCTAAAAAACTGGCGCAATTCATCTTGGGGTGCACGTTGCATGCCAACCAATAAACGGCAGCAATGTTGCTCGTCACCGGCCCATTCATCAATCGAGGCGCGCAGTAAGCGCCAACCGCGCAAATTGAAATAACCGACGCAGAAATCTGCTCGTTGAGCAGTTGCCAATGTATGGATCAGTGCATTATGAAGTTGTTCAGAGATGTTGTCGAAGATACGTGGCATAGCGCTCACATGATGGTTATGGCAAGATGAAGCCATCTTATCGCTATACCATTCCTATGTCAATCACAAGCTAGGTTTCACTTACATGCCTGGTTGATTTTTTTGCGTGGGATCGGTTGAGGTAAAAAGTCTAGCACAAAAAGAG
>CASBQM010000752.1 GCA_949127645.1 Synechococcales cyanobacterium PMM_0036 | reverse complement strand
TTGTTTGCCTCGACGAGTCGTGCCGTTTTTCATCACGTCATCGGAGCCGCAAGGGGGACAAATCAAGTAGGGTTTCATGCCTGACTATTCGGGTGAAAAACTCAACTCCTACTATTTTCTTCTATCCTTTACGAAATGGCACTACCAGAAGAAGTAGATGCCGATTGAGCCGCCGCCACTAACAGCTCCAGCGTTCCCGTAGGTAGAGGATCAGGTTTGTAAGCTCGAATCGATCGATGTGATAGCAGACTCGCCAACATATCGTTAGGCAAGTCATTCCAGGGCAAGTCATTCCAGGGCAAGTCATTCCAGGGCAAATCAGGATTGAGGCTTGGGTCTCCATAACGTTGCTGGAATAAATCAGTTAGAGCCATAACGAATCTCACCTTTTTGGACTTAACGAGTAGATTTGCGTTGAACTCATCCTAGCGAACCCCAGGCAAAGAACCCCAGGCAAACTGCATGGTGAAGGTTAGAGGCTTTAGGGAACACTGGATTGCGAAGCATTAAATTACGCTCTTCCATCCGTACTCTAGATAAACGTGCCATGGTTGTTCACTCATCTGAGCCAGTTTCAATCGGACATCTCCTCCAGCGCGAACAGATGCTAGCAGCAATCTCCCAGAGAATTCGGCGATCGCTCGATCTAGACGAGGTGCTGAATACCTCTGTTAAGGAAGTGCGGCAGCTCCTACAAACCGATCGCGTCTTGCTCTATCAATTCACGCCAGACAATTGGTCAGGCACGATCGCCGTTGAATCAGTCAGCAATGAGACCCTGACCATCTTAGGTAGAAATATCCAAGACGAATGTTTTCAGACAGACCATGCTCATCTCTACCAAAGCGGTCGGATTCGATCGATCGACGATATTCAGGCGGCTAACATCGCGCCCTGTCACCGCGATCTGCTTGCTAGTCTACAGGTGCAGGCTAATCTCGTCGTGCCTGTCTTGCACCACGATACTTTGTGGGGGCTGCTAATTGCCCATCATTGCCAAGCACCGCGCGTATGGCAATCTCAGGAAATTGAGTTGCTCAGCCAGATCAGCACCGTAATTGCGATCGCCATTCAGCAGGCAAGTTTATACGATCGTCTGCAAACAGAGCTAGCGGAGCGCACTGCCATATCAACCGCCTTGCAAATCAGCCGTGAGCGTTTACAGGCTCTAGTTTCCAATGCGCCGATCGCCCTGATTGCGACTAATGCTGAAGGCATCATCACCCTGGCATCCGGCACTATTTTACAGCGCTTAGGGCATCGCTCAGAGGATCGCTCAAGGCATGACTTGGGGCATGATTCAGAACAATTCTCGGCTGATTGGGTTGGCTGTTCCGCTTTCGATGCCTATGCTCACATTCCAGACTTTGTTGAGGATTTGCGGCGAGTCTTGGCGGGCAGTTTGCTAGACAGTTTGCCAGACAGTTTGCCAGACAGTTTGCCAGACAGTTCGCCAGACAGTTCGCTGATGTCTGTCGTGGAGTATGAAGGCTATATCTTTGAAGTTCGCTACTCACCTCAAATTAATGGGGCAGGTGCGGCAGAAGGGGTGATTTGCGTTGCCACCGATGTGACGGAGCAACGACGCGCCGAAGAAGCCCTGCGCCAGAGCGAAATTCTGCGCCAGAGCGAAGTCAAAAATCGCGTCTTGCTCAAGGCTATCCCAGACGCAATTTTTCGGATTCACCGGGACGGCACTTGCCTAGACTTTAAGCCCAGTAAAGCAGAAGCTTCTGAAACTCCGATTATCAGGCTTAATCAGCCCATATCTGAGGTGCTGCCGCCGCCGATCGCAGAGCAGCTTATGATGCATCTTAATCAGTCTCTTGCTACTAGCCAGCCGCAAGTTTTCGACTACCAGCTTCAGCAGGGTAAGGCGATCGACTATGAAGCCCGCGTGGTTATGAATGGGCCGGATGAGGTGTTGGTGATTGTGCGCGATATCAGCGAACGCAAAAAAGTGGAACGCCTAAAGAATGAATTTGTTTCCACCGTCAGCCATGAACTCCGCACGCCTCTTACGTCAATTCGTGGATCGCTGGGATTGATTCGCGGTGGCGTTGCGGGAGACCTATCCTCGGAAGCTCAAGAACTGATTGAGATTGCCTACAAGAACAGCGAACGGCTGATTGTGCTAATTAATGACATTCTTGATATCGAGAAAATTGAGTCGGGCAAGATGAGCTTTGTGCTAAAGCCCGTCGAACTCATGCCGCTAGTTGAGCAAGCGATCGCCGCAAATCGATCTTACGCAGAGCAATTTAACGTGTCGTTTACGCTGGTGAACACGCTGCCCAAGGTCAAGGTTAACGTAGATAGTCAGCGCTTCATTCAAGTACTGACGAACCTACTCTCCAATGCGGCTAAATTTTCGCCCCCCAACGAAACCGTTACCATTGGCGTTACCCAACATGATCGCCTAATTCGGATTAGCGTTCACGATCGCGGTGCAGGCATTCCTGAAGAGTTCCGCGATCGCATTTTTCAGAAATTTGCCCAAGCCGACTCGTCAGATGCCCGACAAAAAGGCGGCACGGGCTTGGGGCTAAGCATTGCCAAAGCTATCACCGAGCGCTTGGAGGGTCAGCTTGGCTTTGAAACTGAAATAAATCGAGGCACAACTTTCTACTGCGATTTGCCGGAGTGGGTGTCTGTTGGCGATCGAGAAATCATATCCTCATCAGAGGCACAGTCGCCTGCTCGGACAACGTTGCAGACAGCTCAGATTTTAGTCTGTGAAGATGAGCCAGATATCGCTTTGCTGCTGAAGCGGATGTTGCAACAGGCAGGCTTTCGGGTCGATGTAGCCCATACTGCCGAAGCCGCCAAGCAGTTGTTAGCCCATCAGACCTATCAGGTGATGACGCTGGATTTAGCCCTGCCGGGACAAGACGGCATTTCCCTCCTGCGGGAGCTACGTTTACAAGAGCAGACCCGCTTACTGCCAGTTGTGATTGTGTCTGCTAAAGCACAGCAGGGACGAACAGAATTTGGTGAGGCGGGCTTTGCGATCGTCGATTGGTTGGATAAACCGATCGATCAAGATCGGCTAATTGATGTCTGTCGGCGAGCCGTTTTATCTAGCCGCAATTCTAAGCTCAAGGTGCTGCATATTGAAGACAACACGGATGTGGTGCGGGTCGTCAAGCTGGTGCTAAAGCAGGATGCAGAAATTCATCAGGCTGTTAACCTTCAGGAAGCCCGCCAAAAGCTGAAAGCCCACAACTTTGACTTAATTATCCTAGACATGGGGCTACCAGATGGCTCTGGGCTGGATCTACTGCCGCTGTTCAACCACGAGACTGGATCGCTGCTCCCGGTGGTGATATTTTCAGCCCGCGACGTGAATGCTGAAACGGCTCAGCGTGTCACCACGGCTCTGCTCAAATCGCGCACCTCTAACCAAGAGCTGCTTGACACGATTCGATCGCTCGTTAGTTATGTTGATTAAACCTCTCGCAAACTGGGTTTAGTGGGGGCGCATCTCCCACCCAATCCAATCTAAAAATCCTAATCTGCAAGAGGTCTATTATGAGGAAAGCCACTATGACACCCGCACTCCATCGAATTTTGTTTGTCGAAGATGATCTCGATATCCAATCGATCGCCAAACTTGCACTGGTTGCAGTCGGTAAATTTAGCATCGAGATTTGCAGTTCTGGGAGTGCTGCGCTTGAGGCAGTCGCATCCTATGAGCCAGATTTAATTCTGCTAGATGTGATGATGCCCGGAATGGACGGGCCCACAACGCTTAAGGCGCTGAGGCTGCTTCCTAACCTGGCACAGATTCCTGTGATTTTTATGACGGCAAAAGTGCAAACCCACGAAGTTGCTCACTATAAAGAATTAGGTGCCGTTGATGTCATTGCTAAGCCCTTTGATCCCATGACGCTAGCAATCACAATTCGCACCATTTGGCAGCAGGTGTATGGCTAATTCTCATGGCTAATTCTCATGACTAATTCTTCGAGCGAGATCCAGCTACAGCTCGACCAACTGCGTCAAGACTACATCGATCGATTGCCAGATAAATTGCAGGCAATCGCGGTGTGTTGGCAGCAGCTTACAGCCTACTGGGAAACTGACACAGCCGACAGGCTCTATCGATTGGTGCATACCTTGACTGGCTCCAGCGCCACTTTTGGCTTAAGCCTGAGTGAAACTGCGCGTCAGTTAGAGCAGCTTTTGCAGCAGGGTTTGGTAAGCGTTTTGGCAGATGAAAACCTGCCGGCTTTCGAGGTGCAAATTAGCGCTTTACTGCAAAGGCTGCACCAACAAGCTGAAACCGCCCAACTAGCTCAGCACAAGGAGGCTATTCATTTAACACGCCATCCGTTAGAGACGGAATCCGCCACTCAAGTTTCCAATGAAATAGAAAGCTCTAAGGTGACAAGCTCTAAGGTGACAAGCTCTGAAGCGACAGGCTTAACCAAACGGTTGATCTATCTCGTTGAAGCCGATCCCGACTTAGCTCAAGAACTAGCGCTTCAGATTAGCTGTTTTGGGTATGAAGTGGTGACGTT